>PHCH01000015.1 GCA_002840785.1 Betaproteobacteria bacterium HGW-Betaproteobacteria-4
CATCTTTGAATACGACAACAACCTCGACGGCGCCGGCCTCAAGGTCGGCATCGTCATGAGCCGCTTCAACCTGCCGGTCTGCGAAGCCCTGCTCTCGTCCTGCGTAACCGAACTCAAGCGTCTCGGCGTCGCCGATGCCGACATGACCATCGCCAACGTCCCCGGCGCCCTGGAAATCCCGCTCGTCCTGCAGACCATGGCGCAAAGCGGCAGCTTCGACGCGCTGGTCGCGCTGGGCGCCGTCATCCGTGGCGACACCTATCATTTCGAAGTCGTTTCCAACGATTCCTGCCGCGCCATCATGGAAGTCCAGCTCGACACCGGCGTGCCCATCGCCAACGGCATCCTGACCTGCGACACCGATGAACAGGCCGAAATCCGCACCCAGCCGAAGGGCAGCGACTGCGCCCAGGCTGCCGTCGAAATGGCCAACCTTCAGAAAGCCCTGCTCCAATGACCACTTTTCTCAGCGACAGCGAACACCCCCACGACGTCAAGGCGCCGCCCAAATCGGCCCGCCGGCGCGCCCGTGAATTCGTCCTGCAGGGGCTCTACCAGTGGCGCGTCGGCGGTGCTGATGAAGCCGCCATCGAGGCCTATGCGCCGGAGCAGGAAGGCTTCGCCAAGGCCGACCGCGAATTCTTCGTCGGCACCCTGCGCGGCGTCATCGGCCAGCGCGAGACCCTGGTTTCGCAAGTCACGGCCCACCTTGACCGGCCGTTCAGCGAACTCTCGCCGATCGAAGCCTGCGTCCTGATGCTCGGTGCTTTCGAGATGAACCACCATCCCGAAACGCCCTACCGCGTCATCATCAACGAAGCCATCGAGCTGGCCAAATCCTTCGGCGGCACCGATGGTCACAAGTACGTCAATGGCGTGCTCGACAAAGTCGCCGCCGGCGTTCGCGCCGACGAAGTCGCCGCGCGCAAACAGGGCGGCAAGTAATTAAATGCCGGGCGAGTTTGACCTGATCAAAACCTATTTCGCCCGGCCCACCCCATCGGCCGTCCTCGGCCCCGGTGACGACTGCGCACTTGTCCAGCCGACACCCGGCAAGCAACTGGCGGTGACCACCGACATGCTGGTCGCCGGCACACATTTCCTGCCCGACACCAATCCCAAGAACCTTGGCTGGAAAGCCCTGGCCGTCAATCTGTCCGACCTCGCCGCGATGGGTGCCCAGCCGCGCTGGGTGACGCTGGCTGGCGCCCTGCCAGCGGTCGACGAGCCGTGGATTGCCGCCTTCGCCGAAGGCTTCTTCGCCTGCGCCGCCGAATATGGCGTCGATGTCATCGGCGGCGACACCACAAAGGGGCCGCTCAACGTCTGCATCACGGCCATGGGCGAAGTCGAACCGGGCTGCGCCCTGCGCCGTGATGGCGCAAAGATTGGCGACCAGATCTGGGTTTCCGGCCGCCCGGGACTGGCCAGCCTCGGCCTCGCCCACCTGCAGGACAAGGTCAAACTGCCCGAACCGTGGCCGCGCCTGTGCGTGGGCGCCCTTGAAAAGCCGCGCCCGCGCGTCGCCCTCGGCCTCGCCCTGAACGGCATCGCCTCTTCCGCTATCGATGTTTCCGACGGCCTGCTCGCCGATCTCGGCCATATCGCCGAACGCTCCGCCTGCGCTGCCGCCGTCAAGCTCGTCCAGCTACCGCATCTGCCCAAGGGCGAAAGCTACGACGCCGACCTCCGGCGCATCGCCCTCGAATGCCAGCTGACCGGCGGCGACGACTACGAATTGTGTTTCACCGCCCCCGGCACGCAAAGCCTGGCCATCGCGCAGATCGCCGCGACACTCGAACTGCCGTTGTGGAATATTGGCGAAATGGTGGCCGGGCCGAGCGGCGAGGTCACCGTCCTCGACCCCGACGGCAAGCCCGTCGAATTCGGCAGCAAGGGATACGACCACTTTGGCCAAGCGACCTGACCTCAATTTCCTAATTGCCCACCCGGCGCACTTTTTCGCGCTCGGTTGCGGCAGCGGCCTGGCCCCGAAAGCGCCGGGCACCTTCGGCACGCTGTTCGCGTGGGCGATGTTCGCCCTGTTCCACCACCACTTTTCCGATTTTGGCCTTTTTTTCCTGTTGACCGTGGGATACCTCGCCGGCATCTGGTTCATCGACGTCACCGGCCGTGGCCTCGGCGATCCCGACCACGGCAGCATCGTCTGGGACGAGATCGTGCCGTTCTGGCTCATCCTCATGATGACGCCGGCCACTTTCCTCTGGCAACTGGCCGCCTTCGCGCTGTTCCGCTTTTTCGACATCACCAAGCCGCAGCCGGCCCGCTATTTCGACGAGCACGTCAAGAACGGCTTCGGCGTCATGGCCGACGACCTTGTTGCGGCCGGCTACACTTTGCTCAGCCTGGCCCTGCTCAAGATCGTTCTGGCCTGACACGGCGGTACAACACAGGCATAGAATAGGCGGCGTAACCTGCTCGGAGGTTCGCCATGAGTCACAAGCACGCCCACCTGATGCGCAGCATCTTTCAGGATCCCCCATCGGCCAACATTCACTGGCGCGAGATCGAATCGCTGCTCCACCATCTCGGCGCCGAAATCGAACCGGCCCACGGCGCCCGCTTCAAGATCACCCTCAACAAGGTCGAAGCCTACCTGCACCACCCGCACAACAGCAGCACCTGCAGCCGGATGGACATCAAGGCCATCCGCGAGATGCTCAGCCATGCCGGGGTGAGCTTATCCGCCTATGAGGCGGGAGACGCTTGAGCCTGTCGCCATGAGCGCCGCTCGCCCGGACGATGGGATGCGGCAGCGCGCCTACCGCCTGCAATGGATCTCGCTGACCATTGCGCTGGTTCTGCTCGGCGCGCAAATCCTGTTCGACCAGGGCCAGGCCCACGACCGCATCGAAGCCGAGGCCAGGAGCCGGCTGGAAAACCATAACCTGATCGTCGCCGATGAACTGGAACGCCGACTGCAGGCGATGAGCGAGGTCCTCGACATGCTGCGCGACTCCGCGCCCCGGCAACTCTCGGAGCCGAATGGCCAGGCCGTCGTCAGCGACCGGCTGGGCACCCTGACGCAAGCCCTGGAAGGGGTGCGCACACTGGCCTATTTCGATGCTGGCGGAACGGTCCTGGCCAGCAACCGAAGCCAGCTGATCGGCCAAAACTTCGGCCAGCGCGACTATTTCCAGGCCGTCCTGAAAAATCCGGACCCCGACAAGCTCTATCTCAGCGAACCCTTCACCACGACACTGGGTGCCTACACGATGATCCTGGCCCGCATGGTCAAGGGACCGCGTGGCGAGTTCGCCGGCCTGGCGACGGCCTCCATCGACCAGGACAGCCTCGTCATCCTGCTCCACTCCATCCACGCCGGCCCCGAAACCACGCTCTCCGTCGTCCATGGCAGCGGCAAGATGCTGGCCCTCTTGCCGGAAAACGACATGGCAACCACCGGCCTTTCGGTGAATGTTGACGGCTCCTTTTTCCAGCGCCACATGGCCAGCGGCCAGCCGGCCAGCCTGATGACCGGCATGTCTTACGCGCTGGGCAAAGAATGCCTCGTGTCGATGCGCACCCTGCAACCCGATGGGCTGCACATGACTGCGCCGCTGGTCATCGGCACCGCCCGCGAACTCGACGAAATCTTTGCACCCTGGAAGACCCAAGCCGGCACCCGCGCCCTCCTTTTCCTTCTGGTCGCCGGCGGCTCGACGCTGCTCCTCTTCCAGTACCAGCGCGGCCAAAAAGCCTTCGATCGCCAGATGCAACAAAAGAACGAAGAAAACCAGCGCGCCCTGCTCACCCTCCAGCGCTTTATCGATCACATCCCCGGGACGGCCTACCTCAAGGATGCCGAGTCCCGGACGCTGATGGCCAACCGGGGATTCCAGACCCTGCTCGGCATGGACCCGGACAGCATGATCGGCAAAACCAGTCTTGAACTGTTTCCTGGCGAATTCGGCCAAAAAATAACCGACGACGATCAGAAAGTGCTGGCCAGCGGCGGCACCGTCGCCATCGAGGAAAGCTTCAACGGCCGCGATTACGAATCGACCAAGTTTGTCGTCGATGACGGGCACGGCAACCGCCAACTGGGCGGCATTACTCAGGACATCACGCCGCGCAAGCAAGCCGAGCGCAAATTGAAGGCCCAGCTCGAGCAGCTGCGCCAACTGAACCAGCAGCTCGCCGCCGCTGAAGAAGACATGCGGCGCCTCTCGGCTGCCGTCGAACAAAGCCCGGCGAGCATCGTCATCACCGATCTCGACGCCCGGATCATTTTCGTCAACGAGGCCTTTACGCAGGCCAGCGGCTACACGGCAGCCGAGGTCATCGGCCAGAACCCGCGCATTCTCCAGTCCGGCGAGACGCCGTGGGAAACCTATCGCGACATGTGGCCAACGCTGCGCGCCGGCAAGACATGGCGTGGCGAATTCATCAATCGCCGCAAGGACGGATCGCACTACCTCGAACTGGCCACCATTTCGCCGGTACGCGACAACGCCGGGGCGGTAACCCACTACGTTGCGGCCAAGGAAGACGTCACCGAACGCCGGCACACCGAGGCCGAACTGCTCGCCCACCGCCGGCACCTGGAAAGCCTGGTCGAGCAGCGCACCGGCGAACTGGCCGCCGCCAAGGAAAAGGCCGATGCGGCGAATCGCGCCAAATCGGAATTCCTGGCCAACATGAGCCACGAAATCCGCACGCCGATGAATGCCATCATCGGCCTCAATTACCTGCTCAGGCAAAGCCCGTTGCAACCGGACCAGCACGAAAAGCTGCTCAAGGTCTCGGCAGCGGCCGAACATCTCCTGCAAATCATCAACGACATTCTCGACCTCTCCAAGATCGAGGCCGGCAAGGTATTGCTCGAGAACTATGCTTTTTCGCCGGCCGAAGTCCTGCAGAACGTCGGCTCGATGATCCGCGACCGGGTCACCAGCAAGGGACTGGGCCTGAACATTGATGCCAGCCGGTTGCCGGAGCGCGCCCTGGGCGATGTCACGCGCCTGCGCCAGGTCCTCCTCAACTTCGCCAGCAATGCCGTCAAATTCACCAAAAACGGATCGATTTCCCTCACCGGCGAACTGCTGTCCAGCCACGGCGAAACGATGACCTGCCGCTTCACGGTCACCGATACGGGCATCGGCATCCGGGCCGAAGACACCTCGCGCCTGTTCAATGCCTTCGAACAACTCGACAGCTCGACCACCCGGCACTTTGGCGGCACCGGCCTGGGCCTGGCCATCGCCCGCCATCTGGCCGAACTGATGGGCGGCGAAGTCGGCGTCGACAGCACGCCGGGCGTCGGCAGTCGTTTCTGGATCACGGCGCGCCTCGGCATCGCCAAAGACGACGACACCCCGACCCAGGGAAGCGGGCCGCCGGGTCAGTTGCAAGGCCGGGTACTGGTCGTCGAGGACGAGCGAATCAACCGCGACATCGCGGTCGAACTGCTGACCGGCTTCGGACTCCAGGTGGTCACGGCGGAAAACGGGATTCTCGCGGTCGACCGGTATAAACAGTCAAATTTCGATCTCGTCCTCATGGACGTCCAGATGCCCGAGCTCAACGGACTGGATGCGACCAGGCAAATCCGCGCCCTCGACAACGGCGCCGCGGTTCCCATCATTGCGCTGACTGCAAATGCCTTCAAGGCCGATCAGGAGCGCTGCATCGAGGCTGGAATGACCGACTTTCTGGCCAAGCCGGTATTCCCCGACGCGCTCCATGTCATGCTCAAGAAATATCTGCCGGAGAAGGGTTCGAGCCATCGCCTCGCCCCGCCGCCAAAAAATGACGAGGCCACGGGGAAGGCCGGCGCCCAGGCTCTGCTCGACAAGATCGATGCGCTAAGCCAGTTGCTGGGCACGGGAGACATCGAGGCAACTCACCACTTCAGTCATCTGAAGGCCGACCTGAAGCGTCTTTTCCCAACCGAGTATGAGCAGTTACGCCAGCAAATCGCCACTTTCAACTTCGATGCGGCAACGGCACTGATCGAAAGAATCAAAAAACGGCTAGCCTGAAAATTATTTCTCTTGAGTGAGCTGAACGCCTTGTCTGAGAACGCTCGACGAGGGAGACTAGCATTCGTGACTCAAATGCGTGGGGGGCATGTGGCATGACACAGCAGGACAACAAGAACCAGGGGCCGGGCAAGCCCATTGTGCTTATTGTCGACGACGTCCCCGACAACCTCTCCGCCATCTCGGAAATGATCGGCAACCTGGGTGTTGATGTCCGGGTTGCCAACAGCGGCCGGGTTGCCATTCGCTACGCCAAGCTCGCCCCTCACCCCGACCTCATCCTGCTCGACGTCATGATGCCCGAAATGGACGGTCATGCCGTGCTCCGCACCCTGCGGGCCGATGCCGAAACCCGCGACATTCCAGTGATATTCGTAACCGCCCTCAACGACCCGGAGAACGAAGAGCGGGGCATCGCCGAAGGCGCCGTCGACTACATCACCAAGCCGATCAATGCGGCAATTCTTGGCAGTCGCGTCAAGTCCCAACTCGAACTGAAGCGGGCGCGCGACGTTGTGGCCGGACAAAAAGCCTGGCTCGAGCAGGAAGTTGCCCGGCGCATGGCCGAAAATATCCAGCTCGATACCCGCCTGCAAGTCGCGCTGGCCACCTCCGGCTTCGGCATCTGGGAACACGATCACCAACGCGGAACCAACCAGTGGAGCCCCAGCCTGGCGAAAATCATCGGCCTCGACAAAGGGCCGGAAACGATCGCTGCAACGCTTGAACTGATCCACCCGGAAGACCTCGGCCCGATCAAGCGGGATATGGAATCAAACACGGCCCCGAACGGCGAAGTCCCGGTCTCCGAATTGCGCATGCGTCATGCCGACGGCCACTGGGTATGGATAGAGGCACGCGGAAAAATCCTGAGCCGAGACGCCCAGGGAAAGCCGGGGCTGGTCATCGGCACCATGGCCGACATCAGCCGACGCAAGCAAGCGGAAATCGAGCATCGCCTGGCATCGGTCGTCTTTACCGGCATCAGCGATGGCATCTGCATCACCGATGCCAACACCGATATTCTGCTCACCAACCCGGCCTTTTCCAAAGTGACCGGCTACAGCAGCAGCGAAGCACTCGGCAAGAATCCCCGCATCCTCCGTTCGGGGACGCATGGCCCCGAGTTTTATCGCGACATGTGGGATGCCATCAACCGGCACGGCAACTGGCAGGGCGAGATCACCAACCGGCGCAAGGATGGCGAACTGGTCAGCGAATGGCTCAACATTTCGTCGGTCAGCGACAAGAATGGCCGCCTGACCAATTACGTCGGCGTCTTCAGCGACCTGTCGGAACGCCACGCCGCGGCCGAGCGCATTCAATACCTGTCGAGCTACGACCCGCTGACCAACCTGCCCAACCGCAGCTTGTTTGCCGATCGCCTCGGCCAGGCCCTGATCAATGCGCACCGCTACAACCGGGAAACAGCAGTGATCCTGCTCGACCTCGATCGCTTCCGCTTGATCAACGACACCCTAGGCCCGCCGGTTGGCGATGAAATACTGGTCGAAGTGGCGCGCCGCCTCAACTTGCAGGTACGCGACGGCGACACCATCGGCCGCCGCTCCGGCAACGAATTCGGCTTCGTGATGGCCAACCTGAGTCACGAGCGGGACACCATCGCCCTGGCCCAACGCATTCTCGACGCCATTGCCGTCCCCTTCGAGGTTGGCGGACACTCGATCAGCATGACGGCGAGCATCGGCGTCAGCCTCGCCCCGCGCAACGGCAACGATGTCGACACCCTCATGAAGTGTGCTGACGCGGCCCTGCTCAGGGCCAAGAAGAGTGGCCAAAACGTCTTCCGTTTCTATTCGCCGGAAATGGACACCGATGCCGCCCGTCGCCTCGGGCTCGAGGCTGCCCTCCGCCAGGCCTTGCCACGAAACGAGCTGGCACTGTATTACCAGCCGCAGATCAGCCTGGACAGCGGCAACATGATCGGCATGGAGGCCCTCTTGCGGTGGAATACCGAGGAGTTCGGTCCGGTATCCCCGGTCGAATTCATCCCCATCGCCGAAGAAACCGGGCTTATCCTGCCGATCGGCGAGTGGGTGTTGCGCACGGCTTGCCTGCAAGCCCGGAAGTGGCTGGATCTCGGGATCGTTACCTTGCGCGTTGCGGTCAACCTCTCCGCACGCCAGTTTCGCCAGGCCAACCTGCCCGGGCTGGTCAGCCAGTGCCTGGCTGAAAGCGGCCTGCCCGCCGGCGCGCTGGAGCTGGAAATCACCGAAAGCGCGTTGATCGACGACATCGACGAAGCGATCAACCAGTGCCGAAACCTCAAGGCCCTTGGCATCAAGATTTCGCTGGACGATTTCGGTACCGGTTATTCGTCGCTCTCCTACATTTCGCGCCTGCCCTTCGACAAGATCAAGATCGACCAAAGCTTTGTCCGCGACATTACGGAAAACCCGGTCAATGCGGCCATTGCCTCGGCCGCCATCGTCATGGCGCGCAGCCTCAACCTGTCGGTGCTCGCCGAAGGGGTGGAGACCGAAGCGCAAGCCAGCTTCCTGCGCAGTCGGCGCTGCGATGCGATGCAGGGCTACCTGTTCAGCCGACCGGTACCGGCGGACGAATTCGAGCAATTGCTGGCTGGCAAGAAGTGCCTGCAGCTCGCCGACAAACAACTGGAAAGCAGCCGCACGCTGCTGATCGTTGACGACGAGCCAAACATCCTGACCTCGCTTTCCCGTCTGCTACGCCGGGAAGGCTACAACATCCTGACCGCCGGCTCGCCGGCCGAAGCCTTTGAGCATCTGGCCAGGAACCCGGTCCAGGTCATTCTCTCCGATCAGCGCATGCCCGAAATGTCGGGAACGGAGTTCTTCGCCCGGGTGCGCCAGCTTTATCCGGACACCATCCGCATCGTGCTGACCGGCTACACTGATATCGATTCGGTCACCGGGGCAATCAATCGCGGCGCCATCTACAAGTTCCTGACCAAGCCGTGGGATGACGACCTCTTGCGCGAGCAGATTCGCGAAGCTTTCCGGATCGCCAAAAGCTGACCATGGCACCCAGCTGGCAAGTCCCCTTCCTCTGGCGCTTCCTGCCGGTCGCATTGGTGATCATGGTCGGCACCTGGCTCGCCGACCAAGGCGATGGAACACTTGAGAAATGGATTATTGCCGGCGCCCTGGTTCTTGTCGCCGCGCTGGGCATCTTCGCCTGGCTAGGCATACGAACACGGGAGAAGGAGCACGAGGCGAGATTCCGCGCCATTTTTGACTATGCCATGGTTGGCATCGCGACGATTTCTCCCGAGCAAGGCTGGCTCTCGGTCAACCCGGCCCTGTGTCGCATTTTGGGCTACGACGCCGACGAGCTGCGGCAAAAATCATGGGCCGAACTGACTCACCCCGACGATGCGGAGAAGGGCGTCCGGAAATTCGACGCAGCCTTGCGCGGCGAGTCCGACGGTTATTCGATGGAGCAACGCTTTATCGGCAAAGACGGCGCCATTGTTCACGCCACCATTTCAGCACGCACGATCCGGAATGCCGGCGGGAAAATCGATTTTCTCGTCGTTGTTCTGGAGGACATCACCAACTGGGTACTTGCCGAGCACGAATGGAGTTCCTCGGTCAAAGCGCTGCAGCAATTTATCGACCATCTGCCCGGGAGCGCTTACGTCAAGACCGCTGATTCGCGCATCCTGATCGCCAACAAAGGCTTGCGGGATCAGTTCGGAATCAATCCGGACGACATGGTCGGCCGCCTCTCGACCGACGCTTTTCCGGCTCCGCTCGGCAAGAAAATGGGCGAGGACGACGCCCGCATCCTGGCCACGGGCGTTACCGAACGAATCGAAGACGAATGGAATGGGCGCTTCTACGACAGCATCAAGTTCGTCATTCCTCGTGATGACGGCAGCGCCGACCTGGGCAGCATCATGATCGACGTCTCCGAGCGGCATCAGGCCGAGATCAGGCTTTCCGAGCAGGCCCGACGCTCCACCATCCTGCTCGAATTACCGCAAAAAGCCGGAGAGCTGCCGGAAAAGGAATTCATGCAGCACGCCCTGGAGCTTGCCGAAGAGCTCACGCAAAGTGCCATTGGCTTCATCCACTTCGTCAATGACGATGGCTTGACCATCGAACTGGTCGCCTGGTCCACCAAAACGCTGGAAAAATACTGCACGGCAGCCTTCGACCGCCATTACCCGATCTCCGAGGCGGGCCTCTGGGCCGATGCGGCCCGCAGCAAGCAGCCTGTCGTCATCAACGACTATGCCAGCGCCGAGAACAAACGCGGCCTGCCGGCCGGGCATTCGCCCCTGGTCCGGCTACTCAGCGTACCGGTCATGGAAGGCGGCAAGGTCCGCATGATGACCGGCGTCGGCAACAAGGCGGACGACTACAACGATTTCGACGTCGAAACCGTACAGCTGATCGGCAGCGAAACCTGGCGTATCGTCTGCCGGCAACGCTCGGAAAATGCGCTACGTCTAGCCACCCAGGTGGTCAATGCAAGCCCGGTCGTTTGCTATCGCTGCCATACCGGCGAGGGGTGGCCAGTGGTTTTTGTTTCGGACAACGTGCGTCAATGGGGCTACAACCCCGACCAACTCCTGGCCGGGAAGCTGGCCGTTGTGGACTTGATTCACCCCGATGACCTGCCGCGGATAAGAGAGGAAACCAACCGCAACATCGCGGCCGGGCTGTCGCGCTTCGCTCAGGAATACCGTCTGGTCACGGCCGAAGGTCTGGTGGTCTGGGTTCTCGGGCGTACCACGGTTCATTTCGACGCGGCAGGCAAGGCCGAGTTCTACGATGGCGTGCTGACCGACATTTCCGAGCGCAAGGCCCAGCAGTCCTTGATGAACGAAACCATCAGCCAGCAGAAAAAACTCAACAGCCGCCTGGAAGAAGCCAACAACCAGCTCATGCAATCGGAAAAAATGGCCTCCATCGGCCAGCTGGCGGCCGGCGTTGCCCACGAGCTGAACAACCCGATCGGCTTTGTCCATTCCAATCTGGGCACCCTGGATGGCTACGTGCACGACCTGATGTCGATCATTGCTTCTTTTGAAGCCATGCTCAGCAAACCCGGGGAATCGGGCCAGCACGAGGATGGCATCCGCAGAATCCTGGAGCAACACGATTTCGCCTTTCTCAAGGAAGACATTTTCAGCCTTCTCGCCGAGTCCAAGGATGGCCTGGGCCGGGTGCGCAAGATCGTCCAGGATCTCAAGAATTTCTCGCGCGTCGGCGAACAGGAGTGGCAGGAAGCAGACTTGCACCAGGGCCTCGATTCGACCTTGAACATCGTCTGGAACGAGCTCAAATACAAGGCCAAGGTGGTCAAGGAATACGGCGAAATCCCGCATGTGTTCTGCCTCATTTCACAGCTCAACCAGGTTTTCATGAACCTGCTGGTCAACGCCGGCCATGCCATTGAAACCCAGGGCACGATCACGATCCGTACCCGTCGCCAGGACGACGACAAGGTTTGCGTCGAAATCAGCGACACTGGCAAGGGGATCGCACCGGAGCACATCAACCGGATTTTCGAGCCGTTCTTTACAACCAAGCCGGTGGGCAAGGGGACCGGCCTCGGACTTTCGCTATCCTATGGAATCGTCAAGCGGCACGGTGGCCAGATCGAGGTTGAAAGCAGCGTAGGCCAGGGCACCACGTTCCGTTTGGTACTGCCCATCAATCCGAAGCACAACACTCAAATACAGGACTCGGAGACTTCATCATGAGCGAGGAAATCGCCCAACCCACCCTGCTCTTCGTCGATGACGAGCCGGGCATTCTTTCCGCACTGCGCCGCCTGTTCCGTCCGCACGGCTACCGCATCTTCATTGCCGAAGGCGGTGCCGCCGGGCTGGAGGTTCTGGCCAAGGAAGAAATCGACCTGGTCATTTCCGACATGCGCATGCCGGAGATGGACGGCGCCACCTTCCTCAAGGAGGTTCGCGGTCGCTGGCCCAATGTCATGCGCATCCTGCTTACCGGTTACGCCGACATCACGTCGACCGTTGCCGCGATCAATCAGGGCGAAATCTATCGCTACATTTCCAAACCCTGGGACGACAACGAAATCGTCACCATCGTTGCCGAAGCGATCGAGCACCAGAATCTCAAGCGGGAAAACCTGCGTCTGACGTCCTTGACCCAGGAGCAGAACAACCAACTGAAGGAACTCAACGCCAGCCTTGAGCAAAAAGTCGCCGAGCGTACCGCCGAGTTGAGCCAGGCGCTGACCTTTGTCGAGCAAACCCACAGCGAATTGAAAAAGGCGTTTCTGACCAGCGTCCAGGTTTTTGCCGGCCTGGTCGAACTGCGCAGCGGCCCGGTCGGCAGCCAGATGTCGGGCCACGGCCGGCGGGTCGCCGAACATGCGCGCAGCGTTGCCCAACGCCTCGGCCTCTCCGATGTCGAGGTCCAGAACATCATGCTGGCCGGGCTGCTCCACGATATTGGCAAACTCGGCCTGCCCGACGAGTTGCTCGGCAAGCCCTTCAATTCGCTGAGCGCCGACAAACGGGCGCTGGTCATGAAACACCCGGTCATCGGCCAGAACATCCTGATGGGCATCGACAAGTTCAAGGAGGCCGCCGTCCTCGTCCGCCATCATCACGAAAACTATGACGGCAGCGGCTACCCCGACCATCTGGCCGGCATTGCCATTCCGCAGGGAAGCCGCATTCTTCATGCGGTGAACGAATATGACTCGCTGATCATCGGCACGCTGGCCCAGCGTCCGCTGAAACCCGTCGAAGCGCTCAATTTCCTGATCGAGAACCGGGGCAAGCGCTACGACCCGGCAGCCGTTGACACCTTCGCCGCGCTGCTCGCCGAAACGGTGAAAACCGGCTTCACGGAAACGCCGTTGCGCACCATGCATCTGAAGTCCGGCATGGTGCTGAGCCGCGACCTCATGCATCGCGACGGCTACCTGCTACTCGCCAAGGGAACCGCGCTGACCGCAGAAATCATCGGCCAACTGACCAGAATGGAAAATTCGGAGCAGCAGACACTGACGCTTTACATTCGCCAGGAGGAAAAATGAGCCGCATCCTGATCGTCGACGACGAGGACTCCATCCTCAAGGCCCTCAAACGCGTCCTGCGTCTGGCCCCCTGTGCCTATGGCAACAAGAGTTACACACTGGAGATAGTCGATTTCAATTCGCCGTTGGCCGCCCTGGAAGCGGCGCGAAATGAAGAGTTCGATCTGTTCATGAGCGACTACCGGATGCCGGGCATGGATGGCATAGAGTTCCTCAAGGCGGCCAAGGCCATCCAGCCCGACGCGGCCCGCCTGATTCTTTCCGGCTACGCCGATCTCAATGCCCTGGTTCGGGCGGTCAATGAAGTCGGCATCGACCGCTTCATCGGCAAGCCGTGGAACGACTACGACCTGATGTCGGCCATCGGCCAGGCACTGGCTCACCGCGACCTGATGCTGGAAAACCGCCAACTGGCCAATCTGGTTCGTCTTGAAATGGGCGACATCACGCCGCAGCAGGTCGAAGCCGAACGGCTGGAACGCATCGAACCCGGCATCACCGAAGTGAACTGGGGCCCGGACGGCTCCGTCGTGCTCGACCCCGAGTTCCAGAGCAAGGACTGAAAGCAGTCATGCCCGAAAGCGATGCCCAGCACCTGACTTTCAAACTGGTCTATTACGGCCCGGCGCAGAGCGGCAAAACAACCAACCTGCTGCGCCTGCACGACCTGCTCGCCCCGGAACTGAAGGGCGAGGTCATGACGATGGAGACCAAGGACGACCGCACGCTGTTCTTCGACCTGCTGCCGCTCGGCTTTCGCGCACCGTCGGGGCTGCTCATCAAGTTCCGGCTGTTCACCGTACCGGGGCAAGTGGCCCATGACGGGACGCGCAAGGCCGTGCTGTCGCGCGCCGATGGCGTGGTTTTCGTGGCCGATGCCGACCGCGCCCAGGAAACCAATAACGGCGAATCCTTCCAGAGCCTGGCCGCCAACTGCGCCCGCGTCGGCCTCGATTTCGAGCACCTGCCGATGGTCGTCCAGTTCAACAAGTGCGACCTGCCGAGCGCCGTGCCCGAAGCCGAAATCCGCGAACGCTGGTCGGCGGCGCCCTGGCCGCTGGTCTTCGCCATCGCCCTGACCGGGCAAGGCGTCGAAACGAGCTTCGAATTGCTGATTCGCACGGTCTACCGGAATTTTTGCCAAAAATTGAAATTGCAATCCGAACACGGTCTCAGCGAAGACGCCTTTGTCGCCGGCGCCCTGGGGATGAACGCATGACCCAGGGCTTCGACCGCGAGTGGCAACTCGATGAATTGCTCGATGCCGCCAGCCAGGGAAAAATCGGCCCGGCACTCAGCGCATTGCTCGGCGGCGATTTCGCCCTGACCGACCAGGCCGGAAAAACGCTTTGGGGGCAGCCCTCGCCCGAGGCCCGCCGCGAAGCACTGATCCTTGAACTCGAACCGGTCGGCTACCTGCTCAGCAGCAGCGCCTCGCCGGCCGCGCTGAGCGCCGCTCGCCAGCTCATGCTGAGCCTGCTTCGCGCCGAGGTCCGCTTCAAGATGGCGTCCACCCTGCACCTCGAATCGGTGGCCGAAGACTTCGAATCGCTCAAGCGCGAACACGCCCGCCTGAGCGAATCCGAGGCGCGCTACAAAGCCCTCTCGGGCGAACTGGAAGCTCGCGTCAAGAAACAGGTCGGCGAACTCGAAGAGCGCCAGCAGATGCTCTACGAGGCGGAAAAACTCGCTTCGGTCGGCCAACTCGCAGCCGGCATGGCGCACGAGATCAATAATCCGCTCGGCTTCGTGCGCAGCAACCTGACGACCTTCGAAAAATATCTCGGCAAATTTGCCGAACTGAAAACCCACCCGGGTTCGCTTGCCGACGGCTGGCAAGCGCTGGATCTCGACTTCATTCTCGAAGACGGCATCGATCTCCTCCACGACAGCGCCAAGGGGATGGAGCGCATTGCCCGCATCGTCGCCGACTTGAAGGCATTTTCGAATGTGGACCGGGCCAGCCAGGAATACGCCGACCTCAACAATTGCCTGCGCGAGGCGGTCAGCATGGTCGAAGCGCAAATGCCGCCCGGCATCCACTTCCGTTTCGACTTGCTCCCGCTACCCGGCTTCGTCTGCCTGCCCGGGCATATCAATCAGCTGTTTTTCAACGTCATCCGTAACGCCGTCCTGGCCATCGCCGACAGCGGCCGGCCGGGAGAGGTCAAGATCTCGTCCGAAGCCGACGAGACGGGCATCCACATCCGCATCCACGACACCGGAGTCGGCATGACGGCCGAGCAGATCGGACACGCCTTCGAGCCGTTCTATACGACGCGGCCGGTCGGCTCCGGCGTCGGACTCGGCCTGGCCACTGCCCGCAACGTCGTCCAGGCCCACAGCGGACGCATCAGCCTCGACAGCCAGCCCGACGTGGGAACCACCGTCAGCCTGTTCTTCCCGACACCACCATGACCGATTATTCCGCGCTATTCACCGGCAAGACCGCCAGCCCGCAGGCCCCGGCGACGCACCTGACACCGCCGCGTTACCGCCTGCTCTTTGTCGATGACGAGCCCGGCATCGTCAAGGCGCTCAGTCGCGTTTTCCATCAGGAAAACTACGAAGTGATCACCGCCTGGAGCGCCAAGGAAGGGCTGGAAAAGTTCGCCACCGGCCCCATCCACCTCGTCATCAGCGATTTCATGATGCCCGGCATGAACGGCGCGCAGTTCCTGCAGGAAGTCAAAAAGCGCTCGCCCGACACTATCCGCATCATGCTCACCGGCCACGCCAACACCGATGCCGTGATGGGCGCGATCAACGAAGGCGCCGTTTACAAATTCATCCTCAAACCCTGGAACGACGACGATCTGCGGGTGACCGTGGCGCTCGCCCTCGAACAGTTCGACCTGATCAGCCGCAACAAGAGTCTGCGCGCCGAAAACGATCTCAAAACGAAGGAAATCTCGGCGCTGTCGAGGCTCGCCGCGACCCACCGCAGCCGGCTGGGCATCATGCTGCACAAGAAAAACCTGCTGACCGATAGCCAGTTGCAGGAACTGACCCTGCAGCAGGAACGGCGCAAGGAGCCGCTGATCACCCTGCTCCTCGAAAAGGACTGGGTACCGGAACGACGCATCCGCGAGTTGCTCAAGATCGACATGATGATCGAGGAAGTCCAGTTGCCGGAATTCCGCGTCGATGCCGCCCTGACCGACCTGATTCCGCGCAGCTTCTGCCTGCGCCAGGGCGTCGTCCCGCTCAAACTCGACGGTCGCCGCCTGATGCTGGCCATGGCCGACCCGCTCGACGAAGGCCTGATCGACGAAGTCCGCTTCACGGCCGGCCTCGACATCAATGCGGTGACGGCCGACATCGCCGCTATCCGCAAGAAAGTCGATGAAATCTACGGCGGAGGCGAAGTTGACTTCAAGGAACTGGAAACTCTGGTCAGTTCGCCCGACCCCTACGAAGGCATCGAAATCGTCATCGAGGAAGAAGATGCCGCCAAGCTCGAAGACCTGCTGCGCGACACCGAGGCGCCGCCGGCCATCCGGCTGGCCAACGCGATCATTCTCGAAGCCATCCGCCTGGGCGCTTCCGACATCCACATCCAGCCACGCACCAACAGCGTCGTCGTGCGCTACCGGATCGACGGCGTGCTCGCCGACAAGATCCATATCCCGCACCACCTGCATCAATCGCTCGTCTCGCGCCTGAAAATCATGTCGGAACTCGACATTTCCGAGCGGCGTCGCCCCCAGGATGGCCGCATCACCGTCAAGACGCCGATGCGCATGGTCGACCTGCGCATCTCCACATTACCGACGATCAATGGCGAAAAAATCGTCATGCGCATCCTCGACCGGAACTCGACAGTCCACACCATCGAGAAGCTCGGTTTCTCGAGCAACGACCTGCGTCGCGTCACCGACATGGTGGCCAAACCGCAAGGCATCATCCTCGCCACCGGCCCGACTGGCAGCGGCAAGACAACGACGCTCTACTCGCTGCTCCAGCACGATGCAACGCCCGACAAGAATTACGTCACCATCGAAGACCCGGTCGAGTACTACCTCGACATGGCCGGCCAGGTGCTGATTCGCGAAAAAATCGGGCTGACCTTTCCATCCGTCCTGCGCGCCCTGCTTCGGCAGGATCCGGACGTCATCCTGCTCGGTGAAATCCGCGATTTCGACACCGCCGAAGTCGCCTTTCACGCGGCGCTGACCGGGCACCTGGTCTATTCGACCCTGCACACCAACTCGGCCGTCGCCACCATCGCCCGCCTGTTCGATCTCGGCCTCAAGCCCTATGTCGTCGCCACCGCCCTCGAAGGCATCATCGCCCAGCGCCTGGTGCGCAGCGTCTGCCCGGACTGCAGCCAGCCGGCAGCGCCGGACCCGGCCGTCCTCTCCCGCCTTGGGAGGGCCTTCGCCAATATCGGCGAAATCCGCCGGGGCCAGGGTTGCAGCACCTGCCACGGCAGCGGCTACAAGGGCCGCCTCGGCATTTACGAAATCCTCACCCTCGACGACCAGTTGCGGGACTGCATAGGCAGCGGCGCCAGCGTACTCGAGATCAGCCGCCAGGCCCGGCAAAGAGGGCTCCGCAGCATCATTCACCACGCCGCAGAACGTGTTCTGGCCGGCGCCACCACACCAGACGAAATTCTTCGGGTACTCGGCCCGATGACTGGAGAAGATTGAACATGGACATTTTTGTCTGGAACGACAGCTTCGTAACCGGCCAGCCGGTGGTCGATACCGAGCACCAAGGCCTGGTCAGCCTGATCAACTGGCTCATCGAGCACCAGTCGACCTCGACGCCGCCGGAGGAAGTCGACAAGGTACTGGTGCAACTCGTTGAGTACGCGGTAACGCACTTCGGGCACGAAGAGGAGTTGATGGCCAGTACCGGCTGCGACCCGCGATTCATTGAAATTCACCGCAACGTACACGCCGATTTCGGGCAGCAGGTGGTCAGGATGCGCAACATGCAGAACGGCGACCAGGAATTCCTGTTGCGTTTCCTGAGTAGCTGGCTGGCCCATCACATCCTCGGCATGGATCAATCGATGGCCCGCCAGATCCGGAAAATCCATGACGGTATGACGCCGGCCCGGGCTTTCGAAGAGGAAAAAAGCATGGTCGCCGACCCGGCGACGACGAGCCTGCTCAGCGGCATGAATGCGATGTTCCGGATGATCGCGGCGCGCAACGATGAACTGGAAAAAGCCAACACCACCCTGGAAGCCCAGGTCACGGCCCGCACCCAGGCCCTGACGCTGACCAACGAACAACTGCTGGTCGAACAGGGGCGTTTGAAGCTGGCCATGCAGCAGATCGAGATGACCCAGAAAAAGCTGCTCGAGTCGGAGCACCGGCGAGCCGAGGCGAGCCGACGCAACATGCAGCAATTGCTCGCCCAGATTATCGATGGCGACCCTGTCCCGACCTTCGTCATCGACGCCAACCATCAAATTACCCACTGGAACCAGGCCTGCGCGATGATCAGCGGTCTGCCGGCAGCCGATATGGTTGGCACCAGAGAACAATGGAAGGCTTTTTATCCGGAAAATCGCCCGGTCATGGCCGACCTCATCGTCGATGGCAGTCTTGAGGAGCAATTCGACACCTACTACCACGGTCATTTCCGTCGCTCGCCCAACATCGGTGGTGCTTTCGAGGGCGAGGCCCTGTTCCCCCACATGGGCGAGAACGGGCGCTGGCTCTTCTTTACGGCGGCGCCCCTGTGCGACGAGGAAGGTCGACGCATCGGCACCATCGAAACCCTGCAGGACGTGACCGAGCGCCACCGCGCCGAAGACAACCTGCGGCAATACCAGAATCACCTGGAAGAACTCGTTGCCAAACGCACTTCGCAACTCGCCGAAGCCAATATCAAGCTGGAAAGCGACCGCAAGGAACTCGAGGTGCTGCTGCGCAAAGTGGAAGATTCGCAACAGCAACTGCTGCAATCGGAAAAAATGGCCTCCATCGGCCAGCTTGCGGCGGGCGTCGCGCATGAGATCAACAACCCGGTCGGCTTCGTCAATTCCAACTTGGGCACGCTGAAAACCTATGTTGCCCAACTGCTCAATGTCATCAGCGCCTACGAAGCCGGGGTGCCCGACGAAATTTCGACAGCTCGCAAGAAAGCCGATATCGACTTTCTTCGCGAAGACCTTCCGTCATTGGTCGCCGAATCGCAGGAAGGCCTTAGTCGCGTCACCAAGATCGTGCAGGACCTCAAGGACTTCTCCCACGTCGATCAAGCTGAGCGCCAGCACGCCGACCTCAACGCGGCGATTGAAAGCACCCTGAATGTGGTCTGGAACGAACTCAAGTACAAGGCAGAAGTGATCCGGGAATTGGGCGACATCCCCGCCGTCGACTGCGTCCCCGCCCAGATCAATCAGGTGTTCATGAATTTGCTGGTCAATGCCGCCCATGCCATCGAGCAACAGGGCAAGATTTTTGTGCGTTCGGGCACCGAGAACCAGCAGGTCTGGTTCGAAATCGAGGACACCGGGAAAGGCATGACCGAAGAAGTCCGTAACCGCATATTCGAGCCGTTCTTCACGACCAAACCCGTCGGCAAGGGAACCGGGCTTGGGCTGTCGATCTCATACGACATCATTGTCAAGAAACATGGCGGCAGCCTCGATGTCCGCAGCACGCCTGGCCAGGGCACCTGTTTTCGGATCTGGCTGCCCATTGATGCCAAGGAGCCATCGTAAATTGCGAACACTTGGGCATGAAAAAGGCCACTCGAAAGTGGCCTCAATCATTGAATGCTGGCGCGCCCGAGACGATTCGAACGTCCGACCCCTGCCTTCGGAGGGCAGTACTCTATCCAGCTGAGCTACGAGCGCTTTGGGAGGGAGGCATTCTACCCCCATGCGAAGCCTTGCGTCCATGCAAGGCTACCGATTAAGCCCTTTCGATTTAATAATTTTGCATAAACTGTCAAAGCCATGCCATTAAATAGAAGCGAACTCTCTCAAGAAGACCTGCAAAAGGTCATTGCCACCATTGATATTCCCAGTTGTCCGGAAATGGTTGGCGAGGTCTTGCAGGAGGGACAGAAGGATGACCCGGATCAGGGCCGGCTTGCCGAGATCATCTGCAACGACGTCGGGATGTCGGCCGCTGCGCTGAAGCTGGCCAACTCGCCGCTGTTCGGAACGAGTAGTCCGGTCTCCACCGTGCGCAAGGCGGTCGAGCGTCTGGGCACGAAGAACGTGGTTTGCGTTGCCGTCGCATCGGCATTGCGCGCCAGCATCACCGGATTGCCGACGGCCTGGATCGAGCAATTCTGGAAGCAGACGATGCTGCTGGCCCTGGCCTCGAGCCTGGTCGCCCGCCGCCAGTTTGGCATTTCGGCGGATGCGGCCTACACCTATGCCTTGTTTCACGATGCCGCGATACCGCTGATGATGCGTCGCTTTCCGAATTACGGCGAGGTCCTGGAAAAATCCCGTGGCGAGGGCATAGCGCTGAACCTGGCGGAAGAACAGTATTTTCCCTGCTCCCACCCGGTTGTCGGTGCCTTGCTCGTCCGCAATTGGGGGCTGCCGCCGATTCTCGGCCAGGCCATTCGCTTTCACCACGAAACGGATGTTTACGACCTGCCGGACCGGACCTTGCCGGGCGGTGCGCTTTCCCTGATTGCCGTCACCCAGGTTGCCGAACAGTTGGTTTCGGAGGTTCTCGACGAGAATTTCGAGATCCGCGATGCCCTGTTCGAGCGAGCGATCGATTTTCTCGGCATTTCCGACGACGACCTCGATGAACTGCGGCACCGCGTCGCCACGGCCATTGAATCGGCCGCCAACTGAGTTCAGTCGAACAAGGTTCTTGCCGCTTCGAAACGCGAGGCGTAATAGCGGTCGCTGAGGCGGTCGATGCGCACCTTGCCGTTGGTCGACGGGGCGTGAATGAAGCGCGCCTCGCCGATAAAGATGCCGACATGCGAAAACGAGCGGTTCTGGGTATTGAAGAAAACCAGGTCGCCCGGCCGTAATTCGGCCCGCTCGATCGCCCGCCCATGGCGCGCGATGTCGGCCGCGCTGCCGCTGACCTTGAGGCCGGCCGCCCGGTCGTAGATGTAGCTGACCATGCCGCTGCAATCGAGGCCGGCTTCCGGGTTCTTGCCTCCAAAACGGTAGCCGGTGCCGATCAGGCCGAGCGCGTAAAGCACGACTTCGTTGCCCTTTTCACTGACCTGCCGCGAGCCTTGCGCTATAGTTTCCGGCGATGACCCGGAGCGAGGCGAAGGGCTGCCACAGGCCGTGACGAGCAGGGTCAAAAGAATGGAAAGCAACAGGGTCGGGACAGGCATCGGGCTCAGGCTCTCTCTTGAAACACACGCCAACTTAGCGTTTTTACAGGAATTTTCAAGTCCATGAATCTTCAAAATCCGCAATTGCTACGGTCAACCGGAAAAAATGACCAAAATTGGAATGCCGCCGACGATGGTTCAACCTTCGCCGTGATCAACCCGGCGACCGGCGAGCAGATCGGCGAAGTGCCACTCTGTGGCGCCACTGAAACGCGCCGCGCCATCGACGCCGCCAATGCCGCCTGGCCAGCCTGGCGCGCCCTGACCGCCCGCCGTCGGGCCCAGATCCTGCAGGCCTGGAACCGGCTGATTCTCGACAACGCCGACGATCTGGCGCAGATCATCACGGCCGAATGCGGCAAGCCGCTGGCCGAAGCCAAGGGCGAGGTCATCTACGGCGCCTCGTTCATCGAATGGTTTGCCGAAGAAGGCAAGCGCACTTATGGCGAGAGCATTCCAAGCCCGGCATCGAACACACGGCTGATCGTCATCAAGCAGCCAATCGGCGTCTGCGCCGCGATCACGCCGTGGAATTTCCCCTTCGCCATGATCACCCGCAAGGTCGCCCCGGCGCTGGCCGCCGGTTGCCCGGTCGTCATCAAGCCGGCCGAAGCGACGCCGCTCAGCGCCCTGGCGCTGGCTGCGCTGGCCGAGCTGGCCGGTTTCCCGGCCGGGGTGTTGAACGTGATAACCGGCAAGCCGGCCGACATCGGCGGCGAACTGTGCGCCAACCCCATTGTCCGCAAACTGTCGTTCACCGGCTCGACCGGCGTCGGCCGCCTGCTCATGGCGCAATGCGCGCCGACCATCAAGAAATTGTCCCTCGAACTGGGCGGCAACGCGCCCTTCATCGTTTTTGACGACGCCGATGTCAATGCTGCGGTCGACGGCGCTTTGGCGGCAAAATACCGGAACACAGGCCAGACCTGCGTTTGCGCCAATCGCTTTCTCGTCCAGTCGGGCATCTACGAGGAATTTGCCGCCAAATTCGCCGACAAGGCGCGTGGCCTCAAGGTCGGCGACGGCACCGAAGCCGGCGTCGCCCAAGGCCCGCTGATCAATGCTGCCGGCCTGAGCAAGGTCGAGGCTCACGTCGCCGATGCGGTTGGCAAGGGTGCCCGCGTGCTGTGCGGCGGCGCCCGTCACGAACGCGGCGGCAACTTCTTCCAGCCCACCGTGCTGGCCGATGTAACGACCGCCATGCAGGTCGCCCGCGAAGAAACCTTCGGCCCGGTCGCTCCGCTCTTCAAGTTCGAGACCGAAACTGAGGCCATCGCCATGGCCAACGACACCGAGTTTGGCCTGGCCGCCTATTTCTTCACGCGCGATGTCGGTCGTTGCTGGCGCGTCGGCGAGGCGCTCGAATACGGCATGGTCGGCGTCAATACCGGGCTGATTTCCAACGAGGTCGCGCCCTTCGGCGGCATCAAGCAGTCCGGCCTCGGCCGCGAAGGCTCGAAGTACGGTATCGAGGATTACCTCGAAATCAAGTATCTCTGCTTCGACATCAACGGCTGAGCATGGGCAAGATCATCCTCGTTTCACTGCTGGTTCTCGCCAGCGTGGTGCTTTGGCGGAACTGGAGCCGGCAGCGGCGCGGGGCGTATATCGCCGCCTATCCTTACCAGCGTTTTCTCGACAAACGGCTGGCGGCGCGCCGGCCGGAACTGAGCGCAGAGCAGCGCAGCGAAGTTTTCGCGGCGCTCGACGATTACTTCCAGCTTTGCCGCAAGGCCGGCCGGCACATGGTCGCCATGCCGTCGCAGGCGGTCGATGATGCGTGGCACGAGTTCATCCTGTTCACGCGCCAGTACGACAAATTCTGCCGCCACGCCTTCGGCCGCTTCCTGCACCACACGCCAGCCGAGGCGATGCGCACGCCAACCCAGGCCAGCGATGGTCTCAAGCGCGCCTGGCGGCTGGCCTGCACCCACGAGAAGATCAACCCGAAAGCCCCGGAACGCCTGCCCCGCCTGTTTGCGCTGGATGCCGCGCTGGGCATCGCCGGTGGCTTCGTCTATCAACTGGATTGCCTGGCAGCCAGTGGCGGCGCGGCGGGTTCCGGCTATTGCGCCAGCCACATTGGCTGCAGCGGTAGTAGCGGCGGATGTTCCGGCGACTCCGGAAGTTCCGACAGCGGGGGTGATGGCGGCGGTTGTGGTGGTGGCTGCGGCGGAGGCGGGGACTAGCCGGCTACTTGTGATAAGTCCGGCTGCTGCCCGAGCCACCATGCGCCGGGTTGGCCACGTTGTCGAACAGGTTCCAGCCCTGCTGCTGGGCGTAGGCAAAGAGCAGCACAGCGAAGACCCCGGTGGCGAGCGTAAACTTGTCGAACATCAGTCGTCTCCGTCCGAATCGTCACTGCTCACCGGCGCGTGGTCGCTTTCGGCCCAGCGCCGCGCCTCGAAGGCGGCGTGGCGGGTGGCGGTGAAGATCGGGAAGACGATCAGGAAAATCATCACCAGCACGAAATTCGACCAGCCGGCGCCGGCCGTATGCACTTCGACCCGATCGCGCACAGCCACCGGCTTTTCCGGCGCCATGTCGGGGTCGAGCGTCAGGTAGTAGGTGCCGGCCGGAATATTCAGGAAGACGATTTCGTCGCTCTGGCTGCCCTCTGTCCACCGCCCGTCGTCGTACCCGCTGTAGAACGACAACTCGCGGGCGGCAGGCCAGGCGGCACCGGTCGCCTTGTTGACCAGCATCATGTCGAGGCCGATCCAGTTGTTGTCGAGTGAGGTCTGGTTGTGCACGGCGATCTTGCGCGGCTTGCCGGTGATCTCGAACTCACGGGTCTGCACCTCGTCGCCGCGCAAGGGCTCGAAGGTGAAATCCTGGCGCAGCAGCAATTTGCCGCTGGAAACGAAGATAAAGAAAGCCTGAACCAGAATGGCGGCCAGCGCCAGCTTCCAGAACAGCCCCCAAATGCGCCGATTCGTCTCGCTCCATGAATTCGGCTGGTTGGCGAAAACGCCTGTCGGCTCGGGCAAATCCGCTTTCAGCCTGAAAGCCTCGGCGATCTCTTGCGGCTCGACGTAGCAGCCTTGCGACCAGGTCAGATCGTTGCCTGTCGATTCGCTCGACAACATGAGCGGTGGCGCCACGTAATCAACAACGCGATTGGTTTCGCCACGCCTGACCCGCCACGTAAACTCACCGGCCACCTGGATGACCTCGGCCGCCTGCGTCGTCGAGAAATGCTTGAAAGCCTGTCCGCCAAAGCGAACGTTCTCGACCTCGACAATGCCGCCCGCCGGGGGCTTGGACAGCACATCGACGACATTCCAGTGGCCGTTGTATTCGGTCAGCCAGCGATAGCTGCCCTGCTCGCCGGCCAGCAGGTATTCGCTCCAATGGTAGAAAAGCCCCTCGGCCACGCAGCGTTTGACGAGAAAACCGATGACTTCGACCGACTTGCCGTCAAGGCGCCCTTTGCTGCCCAGTGCCAAGCGTGGCGAATATTTCTCGTCCCGCATGCCGAGCGCCTTCGACAGAATCTTGTGGCTCTCATCCGCCGTATCGACCACAGCGCCACACGAAACACAGCCGACCGCGAGAATTTCCCGCGAGCGGGCCGCCATCGGCGAGCCGCAGCTCGGGCAGCGAAAAACGCGGGCTTCGACGGCCTTGGTCGGAATGGCCATGCCGTCGCGCAGGTTGGCCATTTTCAGCGAACTGAACGCTACCGCCTCGCCGACGAACAACAGCGGCGGCGTCTCCGAATAATCCAGCGTGGCGAAATTGGCCTGATTTCTCAGGTCGACCGCAGCAACCGGATAGCCGGCACCGACCCTGAACGGCAACTCGCCCTGACCGGCCACGCACTCGGCGTTTTCGATATTGCTGACCGTCCACGTCTGGCTGGCCAGCACGAAACGCTGGCCGATCTTGAGGTCGTCAAACGCCGGCAGCGGCTCCTGGACATGCTCGGCAAAGGTGAGCACATACTCACCGCCCGCCTCCGACAGCCAGCCGTTTCGCATGTCGTCGAAAAGCAGATGCCACTCGTTCCAGATGCCCTGGCTGTACTTGATCTGGATGCGCCCGATCAGGGCGAAATGGACGCCCTTGTAGCTGCCCTCAGCGCCCAGTTGCAGCGGCGAACGGTCCTCGACCAGCGCCGCCATCTTGCCGATGTCTTCGAGATTCTGGTCGTGGCGAACCAGCGTGCTCTGGCAATATTCGCAGACGGCAAAGACCGAGGACGCCGATTTGAAGACAACCGGCGCCCCGCAGGATGGGCAGTTGGCAGTGACAGCCACGTTGCTACGGTCAACTCAGTTTTTTGAGCAATTCCGCTTTTTTGGCCTCAAACTCGGCCTGGCTCAGGATGCCTTTTTCGACCAGCCCGTGCAGTTTTTCCAGCGTTGCGACGACTTCGTCGGCCGACATCGGCGCCGCGGCGGAGGCTGCTGCCGTCGGCTGCAATGCAGCGCCCATCGCCTGACCCATGACCTGCCCGAAGCCGACGCCCGCCCCCAGGCCGACGCCCATCGCCGCCATGCCGCCTTCGTTCTTCGCCGCATCCGGGATGCTGTTGGCGACCTGATACTGCGTGTAACGCTGCATGTCGCCGATCATGTTCATGCCGATCTTCTGGTCGAGAATCTTCTGCAACTCTTCGGGCAACGAGACGTTCTGGACGACCAGCGAGTCGAGGGCCAGACCGTACTCGGCGAACATCGGTGCCGCCTTGCCGAACATCGCCTTGCCGAACTCGTCCTGGTTGGCCGCCATGTCGATGAAGGCCACGCCGGATTCGCCGAACAGGTCGGTCAGGCCGGCGACCAGGGTGTTACGCAGCTGACCTTCGAGTTCCTCGCGGCCATAGCTGTCGCGGGTACCGGAAATCTTCTGGTAGAAGGTTTTCGGGTCGGTCAGGTGATACGAATAGATACCGAAGGCGCGCAGGCGGACGATGCCGAATTCCTGGTCGCGGATGGTGATCGGGTTGGGCGTGCCCCACTTCTGGTCAAGCTGGGTCCGCGTCGAAAAGAAGTAGACGTCGGACTTGAACGGGGATTCGAACAGCTTGTCCCAGTTCTTCAGGTAGGTCAGGACCGGCAGGGTCTGCGTCGTCAGCTTGACCATGCCCGGGCCAAAGACATCGGCGACCGTGCCTTCATTGACGAAGATCGCCATCTGCGAGTCGCGCACGGTCAGGCTGGCGCCGTTCTGGATTTCCATCTCGGCCATCGGGAAGCGCCAGGCCAGCGTGCCGTCGCCATCCTCGGTCCATTGCAGGATGTCGATAAACTGTTTCTTGATGAAGTCCATCAGAGCCATGAGTTTCTCCTTGAATGGTCAGGCGATGCAGCCGGCGAGGGAAAGCGAAGCGAGGAAAATCCCGGAGGCGACCTTGCCTTGCGGAATGTTCAGGTTGATCTGCGGCAGCGCGAAGCGGGCGACGATGTAGGCCATGAGCTGGACGAGGCAGGCGACGACGCCCCAGCCGATCATGGCACCAATGTTATGGCTGACCGCCACCGAAACGGCAATCGGCAGGGCATAGCCGATGATGGCGCCGCCCAGGCTGATCGCCGCCGCGGTATTGCCTTCGCGGATCAGGGCCAGCTCGCTGTAGGGCGTGACGAAGACGTAGAGCACGAGAAAGACGGCAAGCAGGCCGACGGCCGTGGCGAAATAGCCGGCAAAGGCCGGCAGGCTGCTAATGACCGGATCGAACATGAAATCTCCCGGAGGTGGCGCAATGACAGCGGATTGTCACCGCTCGATGGTGTTTGTTCAAGCCTCAAGCGCCAGACGGAGCAAACCTTCCAGCGGCAAATTGGCCACCGCCCGCCAGCGGATGCCGAGATGCGGGGCCAGGCTGGCCGCGTTGCCGCCGGACAGCAGGCAGGCCTTGTCGATATTGCCGAGCCGCTGCCAGGCGCGCTCGATGGCGCCGACCTGCGCCTCGATGCAGCCGGTGACGATGGCGTCGTCGGTGCAGCGCGGGTAGTCGGCGTGGCGGCCATCGGCAAACGGCAGGGCTGCGGTGTCGGCAGCCAACGAGCGACGCATCAGATCGCCGCCGGGGAGGATCAGGCCGCCGAGGAAATTGCCGTCGGCGTCGAGGGTGTCGATGGTCGTCGCCGTTCCGGCCATGACGACGATGGCCGCCGTCCGGCTCAAGCCGTGGGCGCCGATCAGGGCGCACCAGCGGTCGACGCCGAGCTTTTCCGGTTTCAGATAATGGTTGGTGACGCCGCAACGCGCAGCTTCCGAGCGCGCCTCAAAAAACACCGGCAGCCATGGCGCAAGTTGCTGGCGAATTCGCTCGCCAGCCTCGGCGCCAGCGACATTGGCCAGCATGACCTTGGCCGGATGCGGCCAGTCGCTGACCAGTCGCTGCAACTGCTCGACCTCGGCGTGGGCGACGGCGCCCTGGCCCAGCCACTGCTTGCCGTCATGGACACCCCATTTGATGCGGCTGTTGCCGCTGTCGAGACAGACGATCATGCGCGACGCAGGCTGACGTCGCCGGAAAAGACGCGTTCGATCCCGGCCGCGGTTTCGAGCAGCAGGGCGCCTTCGTCATCGACACCGAGGCAGCGGCCGCGCTTCGGTTCCTCACCCTCGCCGAGGATTTGCACAGCCTGATCCTGCCAGGCGTGGTAGCTCTGCCATTTCATTTTTAGCCCAAAAAACCGGTTGACCGTGAAAGTGTCGAGCACGGCCGCCAACTGGCCGAGGATGGCTGCCAGAACGTCGTGGCGATCAGCGGGATGAGCACAAGCCTGACTCAAACCGGCTGCTGGCTGCGGCAGATCGCCCGTCGGCGGCGCAAGATTGAGGCCAATGCCGATAATCGCCTGCGTGCCACGACGGTCGGACGACAATTCGATCAGGATGCCGGCCAGTTTGGCGAAATCGTCGCCAGAACGTAGCAGCACATCGTTCGGCCATTTCAGGCAAACGCCCTTGGCGCCGAGACTTTCCATGGCCTGAGCCAGACCAACGCCGACCGCCAGCGACAAGCCGCTCAGGCTGGCCGCATTGCCGGGAAATCGCCAGAGCAGCGAAAAGGTCAAACTGGATTCAGGCGATGACAACCAGCTCCGCCCGCGCCGGCCACGCCCGGCGCTTTGTCGGTCGGCGACGACGACCGAGCCGGACGGTGCGCCGCGCTCGGCCCGGCGCATGAGTTCGCTGCTCGTCGAGTCGCATTCGTCCAGCGCGTCGACGTCAAAGCGGCCGGCCAAATTAGCCAGCCGCGCTTTCAGCAAGACGGGATCGATCAGTGTCATGCCGCGGATTTTACTCCGCCGCGTGCTCCTTGCCGCCATCGATACCGAGTTCGGCGATCTTGCGGGTGATCGTGTTGCGGCCGATGCCCAGCGCTTGTGCCGCCTCGATGCGCCGACCGCCAGTATGGGCCAGCGCCCGGGCGATCAGGATGCGCTCGAAAACCTGCGACAGAACGCCGTGGATGTCCGGAATGCCGCGCGCCAACATGCGGTCGGCCTCACCTTCCAGCGCGCTTTCCCAGTCTGTGGCCAGCGATACCGGCGTCGCCTCGCGCAGTTCGCCGGGCAGGTCGCTGATATCAACCTGTTGGCCCGGCGCCATGACGGTCAGCCAGTGGCAAAGGTTTTCCAGTTGCCGCACGTTGCCCTGAAAATCGAGGCCGCTCATGTATTTCAGCGCCCCTTCGGTCAGCCGCTTGGTTTCGACCCCGAGCTCCCGCGCACTTTTCTGCAGGAAATGGCGAGCCAGCAGGGGAATATCCTCGCGCCGTTCACGCAGGGCCGGCAGACGGACACGAATGACGTTCAGGCGATGGAACAAGTCTTCGCGGAACAGGCCATCCTTGACTCGCGTGTCGAGATTCTGGTGCGTCGCCGCAATGACCCGGACGTTGGCCTTGATCGGCGAATGACCGCCGACGCGGTAGAAATGCCCGTCCGACAATACGCGCAGCAGGCGAGTCTGCAACTCGGCCGGCATGTCACCAATTTCATCGAGAAACAGCGTGCCGCTCTCGGCCTGTTCGAAGCGGCCGCGGCGCTGGGCCTGGGCGCCGGTAAAAGCGCCGCGCTCATGGCCGAACAGTTCCGACTCGAGCAAATCCTTGGGAATCGCCGCCGTGTTGATGGCGATGAACGGCTTGTCGGCCCGCGGGCTATGGCGATGCAGGGCGCGCGCCACCAGTTCCTTGCCCGAACCCGACTCGCCGGTAATCAGCACCGTCGCGTGCGACAGGGCCAGCCGGCCAATGGCGCGGAAGACTTCCTGCATGGCGGGCGCCTGACCGAGAATCTCCGGCACTAGCCCCTCTTCCTCCGCAGCACCGCTTTGGTGCATCGATTCATCAATGGCGCGCCGGATCAGCTCGACCGCCTGATCGACGTCAAAGGGTTTCGGCAGGTATTCGAAGGCGCCGCCCTGGAAGGCCGCGACTGCGCTTTCCAGATCAGAGTAGGCGGTCATGATGATGACCGGCACCGACGGGAAACGGGTTTTCACTTCCTGCAGCAGCTCAAGCCCCGACTGGCCGGGCATCCGGATGTCGGACATCAGCACCTGCGGCGGTTCGATGCCTTGTTCGAGCTGCGAAATGGCCTCGCTGGCCGAGGCAAAACTCTTGAACGGGATACCTTCGCGGGACAGGGTTTTTTCCAGCACCCAGCGACATTATGTGTTCAGAATGGCCTTGATAGAAGCAAGACTCAAGCCTGCTCAACCGGCAGATTCAGCGTGAACACGGTATGGCCGGGCCGACTGGCACAATTGATCGTGCCGTGATGATGCTGGATGAAATTCTGGGCGATGGTCAGGCCCAGGCCGCTGCCGCCTTCACGCCCGGAAACCAACGGGTAGAACATGCGCTCGCGGATCGCATCGGAGATACCCGGGCCATTGTCGATAACTTTGATTTCCATGGCCAGGCGATAGCGTTTCTTGGCCAGGGTCACCTGCCGCAACGAACGCGTGCGGAGAACGATCTCGCCCTCGCCGCCCATGGCCTGTGCGGCATTGCGGGCAATATTGAGAACCGCCTGGATCAGTTGTTCGCGATCGCCGACCAGTTCCGGCAGGCTGGTATCGTAATCGCGACGAACGCTCAGCGAACCAGGGAATTCGGCGGTCAGCAGGCTGCGCACCCGCTCGAGAATTTCGTGGATATTGACCGTCGTCGGCAACATCGCCCGATGCGGGGTGAGCAGGCGCTGCATGAGGTCCTGCAGACGATCCGCCTCCTTGATGATGACCTGGGTGTATTCCTTGAGCGACGGATTGGCCAACTCATGCTCAAGCAACTGGGCGGCACCCCGGATACCGCCCAGCGGATTCTTGATTTCGTGGGCCAGGTTGCGGATCAATTCCCGACTGACCTGCTGCTGTTCGATCAGGCGCTCTTCGCGGGTCGCCGCCAGATGATGCTGGATCGGCTGCAACTCAAGCAGCAGGCGAACGCCCGGCGCGATATCCGGTCGCAGCGGCGTCACCGTGCAGTTGATGTTGAGCACTTCGCCGTCACTGCGCTTCAACTCGATGTTCTGGCCGGTGTAACCCCAGTTGTTGTTGAGTCCGTTGTCGAGCGCCGACTGCAGGCTTGCGGAACAGGTACAGACCGCCGTCAACCGCTGGCCGATCACGGCACGACTGCTCACGGCCAACAGGTTTTCACCGGCCGCATTGATGTAGCGAATGGCCAGGCCATCATCGAGCAAGAGCACCGCCGAAGCGAGCAGATCAAGGCCGGCAAAGGAAGAGTGAGTAACGTTCATGCCCGCCATTGTAGCCATTCGGCACCCCCTACTGATGATAACTTGCGTTACTGACCAATCGTTCATTATCATCCGGAGACTGCTCACCGGACCCCCTTCAAATGACCAAGATCGCTCCTCGTGCCGCCGCTTCGCTGCTGGCCCTGGCCGCCCTCCTCGGCGGCTGCAGCAAGAGTGAGTCGCCACCGCCGGCGACCCGGATCGTCCTTGTCCAGCCCGCGGCAAGTGGGCCCTCGACAGGCGGCATCTATACCGGCGAAATCCGCGCCCGACACGAGGTTGACCTGGCCTTCCGGGTTGGCGGCAGGATCGCCACCCGCCTCGTCGATGTCGGTGCCGAAATCAGGACAGGACAGGCTCTTGCCCGCCTCGACCCGGCCGATCTCGAACTGGCAGCCGCCGCCGCCCGGGCCCAACTGGCAGCCGCCGAAAGCGAGCACGCGACGGCTCGCGCCGAGCGAGTCCGCTATGCCGATCTGGTCGCCAGAAAATTCGTCAGCCAGGCCGCTTTCGAGGCCAAGGACAACGCCTTCAACAGCACGCTGGCCCGCCTTGAGCAAGCCCGCTCGCAAAGCCGGATCAGCGGCAATCAGGCGGCCTATGGAACCTTGAGCAGCGAATTTCCGGCCATCGTCACCACCGTCCTCGCCGATGCCGGCCAGGTCGTCGGGGCCGGCCAGGCAGTCATGCGCGTTGCCCGCCCGGAAGAAAAGGAAGTCGCCATTGCCATTCCCGAAAGCCGTTTGGCCGAACTGAAAGCCGCCAAAAACCTCGCAGTCAGCCTGTGGGCCGATCCGAAAATGATCTTGCGCGGAGAACTGCGCGAACTATCGCCCGCCGCCGACCCGGCAACCCGCACTTACGCCGCACGTATCCGCATTCTCAACCCGACGCCCGAGGTCAGGCTCGGCATGACGGCCCGCGTTGCCCTCGACGGCGCAGTCGAGAGCGCGCTTCTCGTCCCGCTGGGCGCCGTGATCGACGCCGGGCAGGGTCCGCTGGTCCGCGTCGTCAAGGATGGCAAGGTTGCCACCCGCCCGGTCAAGGTTGCCCGCTTCCGCGAAGATGGCGTCGAGTTGAGCGGCGGACTGGCAGCCGGCGAGCAGGTCATCATCAGCGGCGCCGGCCGGCTGGTCGACGGCCAAGAAGTTGAGGCCAGACCGGCCACAACGCCGGATCGGCAGCGCTGAGTCATGAGCCACCGCTTCAATCTGTCGGACTGGACGCTGCATCACCGCACGCTGGTCGGCTATTTCCTGCTCGCCATCGCGCTGATGGGTGTTTTTGCCTACGGTAAGCTCGGCCAGGCCGAGGACCCGCCCTTCACCTTCAAGATCATGGTGATCCGCAGCTTCTGGCCGGGCGCCACGGCGCGTCAGGTCGAGCAGCAACTGACCGACAAGATCGAGAAAAAACTGCAGGAAACCCCCTACATCGACCGCGTTTCGAGCTTTTCCCGACCCGGCGAATCGACGGTGATGTTCTTCGCCAAGGACAGCACGCCGCCGGCCAATGTGCCCGACGTTTTCTACCAGGTCCGCAAGAAAATCGGCGACATCCGCCACACCTTGCCGGCCGGCATTCAGGGACCGTTTTTCAACGACGAGTTCGGCGACGTTTTTGGCAATATTTACGCGTTGACCGCAGAAGGTTTCGATTATCCGCAGCTCAAGGACCAGGCCGAGCGCATTCGCGATGAATTGCTGCGCGTGCCGCAGGTCGGCAAGGTTGAAATCTTCGGCATTCAGGACGAAAAGATTTACGTCGAGCTCTCCAATGCAAAACTCGCCACGCTGGGCATCGACCAGGCGACCATCGTCCAGGCAATGAATCAGCAAAACGCCGTCGCCGGCACCGGCTTCTTCGAGACCGCCAGCGAGCGCATCCAGATTCGCCCCGGCGGGGCTTTCAACAGCGTACAGGCCGTGGCCGACACCCTGATCCGGGCTGGCGGCCGCAGTTTCCGGCTCGGCGACATCGCCGACATCCGGCGTGGGACCATCGACCCACCGGGGACCCAAGTCCGCTTCGGCGGCAAACCTGCCCTCGCCATAGGCGTCTCGATGGCCAAGGGTGGCGACATCATCGAACTCGGCAAGGCCCTGAACGCACGCATCGCCAAGCTGCAGGCCGCCTTGCCGGTCGGCGTCGACATCGGCGTGGCGACCAGCCAGCCGGAAGCCGTCGCGCGCTCGGTCAAGGCCTTCACCCAGGCTCTGGCCGAAGCGGTGATCGTCGTGCTGCTAGTCACCTTCATCAGCCTCGGCATCCGCACCGGACTGGTCGTCGCCATTTCGATTCCGCTCGTTCTGGCCGCCACCTTCCTCGCCATGTACCTGCTCAATGTCGGCCTGCACAAGGTGTCGCTCGGCGCCCTGGTGCTGGCCCTCGGCCTGCTCGTCGACGATGCGATCATCGCCGTCGAGATGATGTGGGTGAAGATGGAGCAGGGCTGGGAACGGACCCGTGCAGCCTCCTTCGCCTACACCAGCACGGCCGGGCCGATGCTCTCCGGTACGCTGGTCACCGTCGCCGGCTTCATACCGATTGCTCTGGCCAAATCATCGACCGGCGAATACGCCTTCGCCTTCTTCCAGATAAATGTTGTCGCCCTGCTTATTTCGTGGCTAGCCGCGGTCATCGCCATCCCCTGGCTGGGCTACAAGCTGCTGCCCAACCCGCAGGCAGCGCACCAGAGCGGCCGCCTGGAAAAACGCCTGCCCCGCCTCGCCCGCCTGTTCGACAAGCTCGGCCTGAACGGCCCGGGTCACGCCGAAGACCATGACGTCTATGGCACGCCGTTCTACACACGCTTTCGCCAACTGGTCAGTTGGTGCGTCGGGCGGCGCTGGCTGGTGATTGGCGTCACCATCATCCTGTTTGCGCTGTCGATTGTCGGCATGATCAAGGTGCAAAAACAATTCTTCCCGAACTCGACCCGCCTCGAACTCAACGTAGAACTGCGCCTGCCCGAAGGGGCGTCGATCGCTGCCATAGCCGCCGAGGCCAAGCGCCTTGAGCAATGGCTGGACAAGGACCAGGCCGAGTTCGACCAGTTCGAGCACTACATGGCCTTCGTCGGCTCCGGAGCGCCGCGCTACTACCTCGGACTGGACCAGCAACTGCCGGCCAGCAATGTTGGCCAGGTCGTCATCGTGACGCGTGACATCGAAGCACGCGAGGCGCTCCGCGGTCGACTGGTCAAACTGTTCGAAAATGAAAGCTTCGCCGCCCGGGGCAACGTTGCCCGCATCGAAAACGGACCGCCGGTGGGCTACCCCGTGCAATACCGCGTTTCCGGAGAGGACATCGCCACACTGCGCGAGGCGGCCGGCCGGATCGCCACGGTCATGCGCCAGGACCCGGAACTATCAAACATCAACATGGACTGGAGCGAGTTGTCCAAAGCGGTCGAGATCGAAATCGATCAGGACAAGGCTCGCCTGCTCGGTGTCTCCAGCCAGGACATTGCCGCCCTGCTCAACATGTCCCTGAACGGCTACACGGTGACCAGCTACCGCGAAGGGGAAAAGAGCATCGATGTCGTGCTGCGTGGCGACCGCGAAGAACGCAGCCACCTGTCCTCGCTGGATGACTTGTCAGTGCCGACGCGGGCTGGCAAGAGCGTGCCGCTGAGCCAGATCGGCCATCTCAAGCACAGCTTCGAACCCGGCCTGATCTGGCGCCGCGACCGCCAGCCGACAATCACCGTGCGCGGCAACCTGTACGGCAAGATTCAGCCCGCCACGGTCGTCGACCGTATCAAACCGGAGATCGATGCCATCCAGGCCACCTTGCCCGACGGCTACCGCATCGCCACCGGCGGCTCGGTCGAAGAATCCTCCAAGGGCTCGGGCTCGGTGATGGCCGGCATCCCCCTCTTCGTACTGGCCGTGATCACCATCCTGATGATCCAGTTGCAAAGCGTCTCGCGCGTTGTCATGGTGCTGCTCACGGCACCGCTCGGCATTATCGGGATCGCGCTGTTCCTGCTCGTTTTCCGGCAGCCTTTCGGCTTCATGGCCCTGCTCGGCAGCATTGCGCTGTTTGGCATGATCATGCGCAACTCGGTGATTCTCGTCGACCAGATCGAGCAGGACATGGCGGCCGGCAAGCCGCGCCGGGAAGCCATAGTCGAATCAACCGTTCGGCGCTTCCGCCCCATCGTGCTGACCGCCGCGGCTGCGGTACTGGCCATGATTCCGCTATCGCGCAACGACTTCTTCGGACCGATGGCCGTCGCCATCATGGGCGGCCTGATCGTCGCCACGGCACTCACCCTGCTCTTCCTGCCGGCACTTTATGCTGCCTGGTACAAGGTAAAAGGCTAGTTACGAGTTATTAGTCGGTAGTTTTTAGCAAAAGCAAAGGGCGCCTTGGCGCCCTCAAACTTCGCTAACAACTACCGACCATTAACTGATCGCTACCTCATATTTCCCAGTTCCTTCTCGATCGCCTGGATATTCCGCTCGTGCCGCCCGATGCGGTCGCGGTAAGGCGCAAGAGTTCCACCGCTCACGCCTGCTGCCTGCTGGGCAGCCAGATCATCGCGCGCCTGCTTTAAATTGCGCTGCTCGCCCGTCAACTCCTGCTCGAGAATATGACGACGATCACCGTCGCGCGCCTTCTGGGTATCTTCTTGAACACGGGGAAAATCTGCCGGCGAAGGATTTGCCGCGGCTCCGATCGGCTTTCTGGTCCGGGGGGAAGGAAAACTGTTTTCCGCCCCACTGGAAATCACCTTGCAGTTTTTCTCGATACGGGCACTGGCATAGGTTGTGGCGCCATTGCCGTCGACGCATTTGTAAATAGTTTGCGCCGAAGCCGCTAGCGGCAACATGGCAATCAGCAGGGCAAGCGGGCTACGTGTCATCGTCGTTGTTCCTTGTAACCGTTTTAGTGTACTGGACTTAACGGCAGTGACCGGGAAAAGTGGACAAAAAAAGGGCGGGAAACCCGCCCTTTTTTACACAGCGCCGTTTAGCAGCTGTAGTACAGATCGAACTCGACCGGGTGGGTCGTCATGCGAACCTTGTTCACTTCGTCCATCTTCAGGGTGATGTAGGCATCGATCCAGTCGTTCGAGAACACACCGCCACGGGTCAGGAAGTCGCGATCCTTGTCGAGGGCAGCCAGGGCTTCTTCAAGAGAGGCACAGACGGTCGGGATCTTTGCATCTTCTTCCGGCTGGTCGAAGCAACGTACGGAATGCGGATGGAAGCCGAACGGTTCTTGGCGGAGTAGGCCAGCTTGACCGGGGCTTCGTAATGCGGAACCAGACGCTTGTAGGAGTTGGTACCCGGGTTGGTGATGGCGTTCAGGGCCTTGGCGTGCTTGATGATGCCGCCGATGTAGAACAGGGCGGTTTCAGACAGGCCTGCATAGCCGTCGCCGGCGAACAGGTTCTTGCCGTCTTTCCAGATCGACTGGTGAACGTGCATGCCGGAACCGTTGTCGCCAACGATGGGCTTCGGCATGAAGGTAGCAGTCTTGCCGTACTGGTGCGAAACGTTGTGCACCACGTACTTGAGGATCTGGGTCCAGTCGGCGCGCTTGGTCAGGGTGCTGAACACAGTGCCGATTTCGCACTGGCCAGCATTGGCCACTTCGTGGTGATGAACTTCGACCGGGACGCCCAGGGATTCCAGGGTCAGGACCATGGCGGAACGGATGTCGTGCAGGCTATCGACCGGGGGAACCGGGAAGTAGCCGCCCTTGACGGTCGGACGGTGGCCGGTAGAGCCAGAACCGTCATTGCTTTCGCCCGAACCCCAAGCCGCTTCGGCGGAATGGATCTTCAGGGAGCAACCCGACATATCGACAGACCATTCGACGCCGTCGAAGATGAAGAATTCGGGCTCAGGACCGAAGTAGGCGGTGTCGCCGATACCGGACGATTTCAGGAAGGCCTCAGCGCGCTTGGCGATGGAGCGCGGGTCGCGGTCGTAGCCACGGCCATCGGCCGGATCGACGACATCGCAGGTCAGGACGACAGTCGTTTCGTCATAGAACGGGTCGATGTAGGCGGTATCCGGATCCGGGTTGAGCTGCATGTCGGAAGCCTGAATGCCCTTCCAGCCGGCGATGGAGGAACCGTCAAAAGCGTGACCGTTCTCGAACTTGTCTTCGTCGAAGGCGGAGATGGGCACGGTGACGTGCTGTTCCTTGCCACGGGTGTCAGTAAAACGGAAATCGACGAACTTGGCGTCGTTTTCCTTGATCATCTTGATGACGTCTTGCGGGGTTGCCATATGCCTTAATCTCCTAAGAAAACAAGTTGCCGGGCTATCCGGCGACAATCAAAAAATCGCACTCGGTCCACAACGGGATGCAGGGTTTAAGCAAAGAATTGATGCACCACCACCGTGCAAACAAACAAAACGAGGCACTATTTTGGTGCAACCAGGCAATTCAGCGAAATTCGCCGAATCAGCGGGTGGGCTTTCAGGCGATCGATCAGCACGACCTCAGCCTGACGCAACGCCTCGCCGTTTTCAAACAGGGCGTGACTGTAGAAGATTTCGGCCTCGATCTGGCCTTTCAGGTAGTGCAGCACGATTTTTTCCGGCTCCGGCAAACCGGCCAGCAGGGGCTGCAGTTCACCGAGCAGGGCATCCCGCGCCGGCAATCGCGTCGCGTAGCTATCCGGATCCATGTCATCTTCGGGGTCGATGTGCACAAGAACGTCGAGCACTTCGGGGTGTTCGCGCAGCACCCTGGCCCGTGCCGATTCGGCAATGCGATGGCCTTCCGAGACGCTGATGCGCGAATCGACCTGGACATGGGTATCGACCAGCGCCTGATGCGCCATGCGCCGGGTCCGCAGCTGGTGCAGGTCGCGCACGCCCGGGGTGGCCAGCAGCGTTGTCCGGATGGCTTCGACCTGCGCGTCGTCGAGGCCGGTATCGATGAGTTCCTTGATGGCGCCCCAGGCCAGGCGGGCACCCATGTGCAGGATCATGAAACCCATCAGCGCCGCGGCCAGCAGATCGAGGAAGGACCAGCCCATGAGCGCGCCGCCGATGCCGACCACGACGACCAGCGCCGACGCCGCATCGGCCCGGGTGTGCAGGGCGTTGCCGATGAGCAGTTGGGAACGCAGTTTTTCGGCGACGCGGATCAGGTAGCGATACAAGGCCTCCTTGGAAACGACCGTGGCCACAGCTACCCAGAAGGCGGCCAACTCGATGGTTGGCAGCGCCTCGATGTGCTGGAGTCGCATGCCCGACTGCCAGAGAATGCCGCCGCCGATCAAAACCAACGACGTCCCGAGCACCAGCGTTGCGGCGGTTTCGACCCGGGCGTGGCCGTAGGGATGGGCCCGGTCGGCCGGGTGGGCGCTTTGCCGGCTGGCGTAGATGACGAGAAAATCGGAGAGCAGGTCGGAAAAGGAATGCAGACCGTGGGCGACCAACGACTGTGAATGTGCCAGCCAGCCGACGATCAGCTGGGCAACCGTCATCACCAGATTGACGGCGACGCTGACCCAGGTTGCCTTCTGTGCCTCGGCCGAGCGTTCTGCCGGGGTTGCGGGGTGATGCTCAAGCGCCATGATCTCTGCCCTATACTATTGGACTGCAATTTTAACAGTTGAAAATCATGGGAAAGATAAGCGAAATACTGGGTCTGGCGCAGGCCCGTGGCGCTGCGCTGGAACGCCCCTACCAGGGCGAACTCACGCCGCAGGAGGCATTCGAGCTGTTGCGCCTGGCGCCCGGCGCCAAAATCGTCGATGTCCGGACCCGCGCCGAGTGGGACTGGGTTGGCCGCGTTGCCGGCGCCGTCGAGATCGAATGGAACCAATATCCGGGCGGCACGCGCAACCCGAACTTCGTGGCCGAACTCAAGCGCCAGGTCGATCCCGAGGCGCTGGTCATGTTCCTCTGCCGCAGCGGCGTTCGCTCGGTCGGCGCGGCCAGCGCGGCCACCGAGGCCGGCTACAACAGTTGCTACAACATCCTCGAGGGTTTCGAGGGGGACAAGGATGCCGACGGGCATCGCAACACCATCGGCGGCTGGCGCAAGGCCGGATTGCCGTGGATTCAGGGATAATCCCACGGTCAACCGGAAATAACGGCCAAAAATGAAATGGCCAGATTCAGAGAACAGCATGCAAACAGCCACCATCGCCTTCGACCCCTTCGACCGCCTTTCCGACGAAGCCTGCCATGAGCGCATCCGCGTCGCCCGCGCCAAGCTCGGCAAGCGAGCCGTCATCCTCTGCCATCACTACCAGCGCGCTGACGTCTATCAGTACGCCGACCTGACCGGCGATTCGCTCAAGCTGTCGCGCCTGGCTTCGCAGACCGATTCGGAATTCGTCATTTTCTGCGGCGTGCATTTCATGGCCGAAGTCGCCGACATCATGACCGCGCCGCACCAGAAGGCCATCCTCCCCGACCTCGCGGCTGGCTGCTCGATGGCCGACATGGCTAACCTGGCCAAGGTCGAGCGCTGCTGGCGCGAATTGAACAGCGTGCTGAACGCCGAGGAGGAAGTCACACCGGTCACCTACATCAACTCGGCGGCCGATTTGAAAGCCTTCTGCGGCGACCATGGCGGCATCGTGTGCACCTCGTCGAACGCCGGCACCATTGCCAAATGGGCCTTCGAGCGTCGCCCGAAAGTGCTGTTCTTCCCCGACCAGCACCTCGGCCGGTGGACCGGCCACAACATGGGCATCGCGATGGACGAGATGGTCGTCTGGGACCCCGATCTCGAACTCGGCGGCCTGACCCCGGCCCAGATCAAGAAAGCCAAGATCCTTCTCTGGAAGGGCCACTGCTCGGTGCACCAGATGTTCCAGAAATCGCACATCGACGCTTTCCGCGCCAAGTACCCCGAAGGCAAGGTCATCGCCCACCCGGAATGCAATTTCGAAGTCTGCGCCGCCTCGGATTACGTCGGCTCGACCGAACACATCGTCAAGACCATCAAGGAAGCCCCGGAAGGCACGCGCTGGCTGGTCGGCACCGAACTGAACCTGGTCGACCGCCTGGCCAAGGAAGTCCTGCCGCAGAACAAGATCGTCCAGTTCATGGCGACCACCATCTGCATGTGCTCGACCATGCAGCGCATCGACCCGCAGCATCTGGCGTGGACGCTGGAGAATCTGGTCGACGGCAAGGTGGTCAACCAGATTTCCGTGCCGGCCCACGAAGCAACGCTGGCCAAGCTGGCGCTTGACCGCATGCTGGATATTTCCTGATTCCATGACCCAGCCTGCGCTGCACATCACCACCTACAACATCCACAAGGGCTTTTCGCAATTCAACCGGCGGATGATGGTGCATGAGCTGCGCGAGCGCCTGCGCCATCTCAACCCGGACATCGTGTTTTTGCAGGAGGTGCAGGGGTTGCACCTCGGCCATGCCGAAACGCATGACGACTGGCCCGACTCGCCGCAGCACGAATTCCTCGCCGAAGATGTCTGGGCGGCCTCGGCCTATGGCCGCAACATGGCCTACGACCACGGCCACCACGGCAACGCCATCCTCTCGCGCTTCCCCATCCTGCACGCGCACAACCAGGACGTCACCCACCTCCAGTTCGAGAAACGCGGCCTGCTGCATTGCCGGATCGAACTGCCGGACGGGCCGCTGGTGCATTGCGTCTGTGCCCACCTGTCGCTGTTCGGCTACTCGCGCCGCAAGCAGATGGCGGCGCTGGCCGATTACCTCGACCGCCTGGCCGAGCCGAATGCGCCGCTCATCGTCGCCGGCGATTTCAACGACTGGCGCAATCGCGTCGGCGAGGACCTGACGCGCCGTCTCGGCCTGCAAGAGGTGTTCAGCGGCCCGGCCGGCAAGCCGGTGTGCAGCTTCCCGGCCGCCATGCCGATGTTCCGCCTCGACCGCATCTACGTCCGCGGCTTCGAGGTCATCCGCACCGAAGTCCATCACGGCATGCCGTGGTCGGCCATTTCCGATCACGCCGCGCTGTCGGCTCACCTGACCCGGCATGGCCGCTGAGTTTGTGCCGGGCGCCCTGTGCCGGGCGGCCGAACGCGGCGTCCAGGTCAATGTCACGGTTGACGGCTTCGGGGCGCGCAATTTCAAAATCGACTTCTTTTCCCGGTTGACCGTGGCAGGCGTCCGCGCCATGTTCTACCGGCCCGAAATCGGCCGCTTCCACTTCAAACGCCACCGTTTGCGCCGCCTTCACCGCAAGCTGGTCGTCATCGATGCACGCGTCGCCTTCATCGGCGGCATCAACGTCATCGACGACAACAATGCGCCACTCGACATGCGCCCGCACTACGACTACGCCGTGCGCGTCGAAGGCCCGGTCCTCCGCCAGGTCCATCACGCCGTGCGCCGGATGTGGGAAACCGTGTCGTGGGTCAATTTCAAGCGACGCTTTCGCCTCGCCCCGGTTGCCGATCCCTGCTGCGTGGCCGCTGGCGACCAGAACGCGGCTTTCCTGATCCGCGACAACATCCGCCACCGCAATGACATCCTGCACGCTTATCTCGATGCCATCGACAACGCCAAGCACAACATCCTGATCGCCAACGCCTACTTCCTGCCCGGCCTGCGTTTCGGTCGGGCGCTCTACGCCGCCGCCCAGCGCGGCGTGCGCATCACCGTGCTGCTCCAGGGCAAGAGCGATCACCAGCTGTTTCGCTACGCCACCCAGACTCTGTACGCCACGGCGCTGGCTGCCGGCATCCGCATCTTCGAGTACGAAAAAAGTTTCATGCACGCCAAGGTCGCCGTCATCGACGGCCAGTGGGCCACCGTCGGCTCGTCGAACATCGACCCGTTCAGCCTGCTCCTCGCCAAGGAAGCCAATCTTGTCGTCCGCGACGCCGTATTTGCCGGCGAACTCGAAGCCAGCCTGAAGCACGCCATGACCATCGGCGCCCGTGAACTGCTCGCCGACGAACTGTCGCGCCAGCCCATCCACTCGCGTTTCCTGCGCTGGCTGGCCTACGGGCTGGTCCGCGCCATGGTCGGCATCGCCGGCTACAGCCAGCGCCACTGGCAGGTCGACGAGACTAAGCCAGAGGAACGATGATCGCCGGCGTGCGCGGGATGGCCGCGAACGACCAGTTGGCCAAAGCCCAGGCCCAGACCTCGGCGACCGTCGCCCGCGCCAGTCCGGCCGGCGCCGGCTGACCGAGAAAAACCAAAGCCCGGACCAGTTCGGCCGCCGCGATCTCGTTCGCCAGGGGCCGGGCCAGCGTCTGCTTCGAGAGCTTTTCACCGGCCGCATTGGCCGCCACCGGCAGATGGGCGTAGCTCGTCGTGGCAAAGCCCAGGCAGCGTTGCAGCCAGATCTGCCGTGGCGTCGAGGCGAGCAAATCAGCGCCGCGCACGACTTGCGAAATGTGCTGAAAATCGTCGTCGACCGTGACAGCGAGCTGGTAGGCGAACAAACCGTCGGCCCGGCGCAGCACGAAATCGCCGACATCGCTTTCGAGATGCTGGGCGACGCGCCCCTGCACGCGATCAACGAAAGCGATTTCGTCGTCATTGACGCGTAACCGCCAGGCCCGCGCCACTCGTCCGGCCGGCAAGCCGTCGCGGCAGGTGCCGGGATAAGCCAGCCCGCCATCGACCGCCAGGCGTGTTGCCGAGTCGGCAATCTCCTTGCGCGAGCAGGCGCAGCCGTAGGCCAGGCCGGCCGACTTGAGCTGGTCCAGCGCCGCTGCATAAGCCTCGAAGCGGCTGCTCTGATACAACACCGCCCCATCCCATTCAAAGCCGAATGCCGCCAGCGTTTTCAGGATGGCATCTGCCGCCCCCGCCACGTTGCGCGGCGTATCGACATCCTCCATGCGCACCAGCCACTCGCCACCGTGCGTACGCGCATCGAGGTAGCTGCCGACAGCGGCAACCAGGGAGCCGAAGTGCAGGGGGCCAGTGGGCGATGGCGCAAAACGGCCGCGATAGTGGTTGGTGGACACGATATTGAGCGATGGCAGGAGCGAATCCGGTTCGCGACTATACCAAGCCATCGGTCGTGAACCGAAGCGACCGGCTTTTCTGAAGGGAATCTTCGGGCCGCCCTGCTTGTCCGAAAGGGAAGCGTCCGGTAAAAGGACTCAATCGACATACCAAGGCCCCCATGGACCACAACATTCCCCTGATCACCACGCTCGCTGCCGGCTTCGGCATCGCCCTGATTCTCGGCTTTGCCGCCGAGCGCATGAAACTGCCCGCGCTGGTCGGCTACCTCGCCGCCGGCATCCTGATCGGCCCTGCCACGCCGGGCTTTGTCGCTGACATGAGCATCGCTGCCCAGTTGTCCGAAATCGGCGTGATGTTGCTCATGTTCGGCGTCGGGCTACACTTTTCGCTGGGCGACCTGATGGCCGTCAAGCGCATCGCCGTCCCCGGCGCCGTCGTCCAGATGGCCTGCGCCACCCTGCTCGGCATGGCCGTGGCCTGGGGTTGGGGCTGGCAGTGGGGGCACGGCCTGCTCTTCGGCCTGTCGCTGTCCTGCGCCAGTACCGTCGTGCTGCTCAAGGCCCTCGAGGCCAGAGGCGTTCTTGACAGCATGAACGGGCGCATTGCGGTCGGCTGGCTGGTCGTCGAAGACTTGGCCACGGTTCTGGTTCTCGTGTTGCTGCCGCCGCTGGCCGGCATTCTCGGCGGCGAGGCGCAGTCAGCCGGTGGCAACCAGGAAATCTGGATCGCCATCGCCAAAACGCTGCTCGAGGTCTGCGCCTTCATCGGCCTGATGATGATCGTCGGCCGCAAGGTCATTCCCTGGCTGCTCTGGCACATCGCCGCCACCGGCTCGCGCGAACTGTTCACGCTGTCCGTCGTCGCCGCCGCCATCGGCATCGCCTACGGCGCGGCGCTGTTGTTCAGCGTTTCGTTTGCGCTGGGCGCCTTCTTCGCCGGCATGGTCATGCGCGAGTCCGAGTTCAGCCATCGCGCGGCCGAAGAATCCCTGCCGCTGCGCGATGCGTTCTCCGTTCTGTTCTTTGTGTCGGTCGGCATGCTCTTCCAGCCGTCGATTCTGGTCGACAAGCCCTGGCAGGTTCTCGGCGTCGTCGCCATCATCATGGTCGGCAAAACGCTGGCCGCCATGGGCCTGGTCCTGGCTCTGCGCTACCCGCTCAACACCGCCCTGACCGTCGCCGCCAGCCTGGCCCAGATCGGCGAGTTTTCGTTCATTCTGGCCGGGCTGGGTCAGTCCCTTGGCTTGATGACGAGCGAAGGAATGAGCCTGATCCTGGCCGGTGCTCTGTTCTCGATTGCCCTCAATCCGCTGATGTTCTCGACCATCGAGCCCTTGCGGCGCTGGGCGCTCGGCCGGTCAGCCAAGGCCCGCGAGCTGGAACAACGCGGCGATCCGTTTGCCGAACTGCCGATGAGCACCGAACGCAAGTTTCTCGAGAAGCAGGTCGTGCTGGTCGGTTACGGCCGGGTCGGGCACCGGATAGCCGAGGCGCTGGAAAGCCAGGGGATTCCTTACGTGGTCGCCGAGCAGAACCGGGAACTGGTCGAAAGCCTGCGCGACAAGGGGATCGCCGCCGTGTCGGGAGATGCCAGCGAGCCCTCCGTCCTGATTCAGGCGCACATTGCCGATGCGGCGATGCTGGTCATTGCCAGCCCCGACCCGATCAACGTCCGGCAGATGGTCGACACGGCCAGAACGCTCAATCCAGACATCGAAATCGTCCTGCGCACCCACAGCGAGGCCGAATCAGCGCTACTGCGCAAAGACAATCTGGGCGCTGTTTTTTATGGTGAGGAAGAATTGGCCAAAGGCATGACGGGTCACGTCCTGGAGCGCCTTTCCCGGCAAGCCGGGTAAATCAGGAATTCTTCTGGGCCAGGAATTCGTCGATCAGTCGAATAAGCACTTCTTCCTCATCACCGTCGGACAAACCGAGCAGTTCGGCAACGAGCTTCACTTTGTCCTGACTGACGCGACGCCGGGCGCTGGAGATTTTGGCCGCTTCCGGCTGCTCTTCCCACGGCGGGGTGTCGGATGCCGACGGCGCCACAACGGCTTGGGGCGCAGCGCCGACCATGTCATCGGCGACGACGCTTTCCTTCTTTTTCCGCCCGCCGGTGGCTTCTGACAGCGCGTTATCGACGACTTTCTTCGACACCTTCTCGCCCTCGGGCAATTGCCCGATCTGGTCGATCAGAACTTCGGCCTTGGCCTCGTCCTTCTTGGCCAGCCTTTCGAGCTGAACGGCGGCGCCGGTGCTGGCAATCTTGCCGGCATCGAGCAGAGCGGTGACTTTTTCGGACAGGTTCGCAGCAGCCGTCGCCTGTGCCAGCCAGGTGGGCGCCCGGCCAAAATGCTGGGCCGCCTCATCCGGCGACTCGAAACGCGCCGCGATGGTCTGAATGGCGTTGGCCATTTCACGGGCCTCGAGCGCCGAACGGACGCCCAGGCCGATATTTTCGAAAACCTGAACCTCAAGGGTTTCCGCCGCCGCGCAGGCGCGAACGATGACCGGCACCGTCTTTTCGCCAGCCAGGATGGCAGCCTGCCGACGCCGCTCGCCGACGACAATCGTGTAACGACCCGCAGCATTGGCCGGCCTGACGACCAGCGGGTGAATCACCCCCATTTTCTGAATTGAATTGGCCAGGCCCTTGAGGCTGCTTTCGTCGATGTTCTGCCGGGGATGCTGCGGATCGGGTTCGATCAACGCGACATCGATGATCTGAAAATCGGACGAACTATCTTTGAAAGTCATGGCCATTCACTTTTAAAACGAGGGATCAGAAAGCAAAAAGCCCCAGAAATCGAAGCTCTGGGGCTTTTTTGGCAGTGCGCCGGATTACTTCTTGGCGACAGCAGCCTTGAAGTTGCTGCCAGCCGAGAACTTCGGCACGGTGGTGGCGGCGATGGAGAGCTTTTCGCCAGTCTTCGGGTTCTTGCCTTCACGGGCAGCGCGGGCCGATGCCTTGAAAGTGCCGAAGCCGATCAGGGAAACGGAGTCGCCACCGGCCACGGCGGCAACAATGGCGCCGGTCACGGCATCCAGGGCCTTGGCAGCATCGGCCTTGGTCAGGCCGGCTTCTTCAGCGATGGCATCAATCAGTTCGGATTTGTTCATGTTCATTCCTCGGTTTGGTCAAAGCTGGTTTGGCGCACCGAAAAAACCAACACGCCAGAAGGGGCGCAATTTTAGGGCTTTTAGGGTGCGAAGCAAGCCCAAAAAAACCAGATCGCTTCCGGCGATTTGATTTTTGATCATTTTTTCCGGTTGACCGTGGCAATCGCTTCGGGCCCTCGGCCAGGACAATAATTTTGTCAGGCGCTCAAATTCGGCATCAAGGCCGCAAGGGCCATGCGCTCCTTGGTGAAGCTGCCCTGCACGACAAAACCGCTGGGCTGGCCACTCGCCTGATCGACAAAAAGTGCCCGCAAGCCGTCTGCGCTGACCGTTTCATCCCAGTGACCGAGCGGGCTGGGCGGTGGGGAAACGACGGTCGGGCAAGCCGGGGTCTTGAGCACGATGGGCATCGCCGGGTAAGTCACCGGCTCGGGATTGCCGGTCAGGGTGCCGGCGAGCTTTTTGGCGCCCAGCATGATCGGCATGACGTAAGGCAGGAACAGGCCGCCCAGTTCAACGCAGTCGCCAAGCGCGTAAATGTTCGGGTCGGAGGTTCGCAGGAAAGCGTCCGTGACAATGCCCAGACCGGTCGCCAGCGCGGCCGTCTTGGCCAGTGCGAGATTGGGCCGCAGGCCGATGGCCGAGAGCACCAGGTCGTAGGGGCGGGCGTTGCCCTGGCTGTCGATCAGGATGTAACGCTCGCCGTCGCGGCGAATGGCTTCAAGCCGCGCCCCGAGATGAAAGCCGACACCGATAGCCGTCAGCTTGTCGCGCAGTTGCTGCGCCGCGACGGGCGGCAGCAGGCGGCCCATGGGTTGTTCGATCTGGTCGTACACATCGACGGCAAAATCGCCCAGACGCAGGTCGTTGGCGAATTCGCAGCCGATCAGCCCGGCGCCGACGATGGCGACGCTGCGCTTCCCGGCCAGCCGGCTGCGCAGACGAGCGTAATCGGCCAGGCTGTTGATCGAGATGGCGTCCGGCACACCGTCGCCGGCCAGCGGCAGCGGAATCTGCGACGCCCCGACGGCCAGCACAAGCTGGTCGTAGGCCAGCGTGCCCTGCGTGCACACGACTTCGCGGCGGCCGGCGTCGATACGGGCGACAGCGGTATGGGCCATGATCAGGATGCCCAGATCATGCTCCAGCTTGACGGCCGGGGTCAGTACCATTTCTTCCGGCCGCTTGTTGGCGGCGAAGGCGTTGGACAGGTTGGGCTTGGAATAGAAAACGCCGTCATCGGCCGTGATGACGATGATTTCGCGCTCCTTGTCGAGCTTGCGAAGTTCGCGGACCAGCGTGATGCCGGCCAGGCCGCTACCGATGATCAGGGTGCGATTGTTCATGTGCTGACTTTCAATGGGGGCGCCCGCCCCCGGTCACATCGACCACGGGGGCGAGCCGTACTGCATCAGGCGCCTTCGAACTCGTCGTAGGCGCGGACAGCTTCGGCGGCATACATCAGGGTCGGGCCGCCGCCCATATAAACGCAGATGGCCAGCGTTTCCATCAGTTGCTCACGCGTCACGCCGAGCTTGATCAGGGCTTTGACATGAAAGCCGATGCAGGCATCGCAGCGCGAGGCGACGCCGATGGCGAGCGCTGTCAGCTCCTTTTGCAAGGCCGACAAGGTGCCTTCGGCCAAGGCTGCCTGCGACATCTGGCCAAAGCCCTTCATCGTCTCCGGAATGGCGCTGCGCAGCTTGCCCAGCGCCTTCGAGACGTCCCCGGTGATGACCGAAAACGATTTGCTCATCTCAGACCTCGTCGACCTTGGCGATGGTGAAGGGCAGCGGATTGCGCATGCTGTTGGCAACCGGCGAGTAGTAGTTGGCCTTCTGCACGATGTCGTCGAGTTCTTCCTGGCTGGCATCGCCTTCGACGATGACCTTGACGCGGATTTCCTTGAAACCCATGTCGGCCGGCAGGCGCTCGGCACCGCCGGCACCCCAGGCGGCGGTGTTGCCGATGTCGGCTTCGAGGAAGATTTCGAGGCGCGAGAGTTTGACCTCGCGATGCGTGGCGATCGCCGTGATGCCGACGCCCAAGCAGCCGCCGAGGGCGGAGAGGACAACTTCACCGGGGGCCGGCGCGGTGTTTTCGCCGAACAGGTGGAGCGGCTCATCGACGACGACCGGGTTGTGGATGCCGACGAAACTCCACGAGCGGAACTGGCCCTGCATCACGGTGTGCACCTTGTTGGTGCCACGACGCTCCGGGTTTTCCTTGCCGCCGGCAGCGAATTTCGCCAGGCCATCACGGTCGATCGGACGGAGGTAGGTTTTGGTGGTTTCAGTCATTTTGAGGCTCCAGTAAGTTGGGGAATTGCGAATTTCAGGTTGAGCGCTACCCTGCCCGTCAAAAACGGGCGTGCAACGCCGGCTTGCAGGGAATCCCCGCCGAGGCGGGGCGAAACGGGATTAGTAGGTCTTGTAGGGCAGGAACTTGCCGGACATGGTGATGCTGACGCGGTCGCCCATCGGGTTGGCTTCGCGCTGCATGTCCATCTTGAAATCGATGGCGGACATGATGCCGTCGCCGAATTCTTCGTGGATCAGTTCCTTGAAGGTCGTGCCATAGACGCTGATCAGTTCGTAGAAACGGTAGATCAGCGGATCGGTCGGCACGGAGGTCGGCAGCGAGCCCTTGTAGGGCACGACCTGAAGCAGGGCGACAGCATCTTTCGGCAGATCAAAGATGTCGCCGAGGATGGCCGCCTGCGTGGCATCGAAAGTCATCTGGCCGAGACAGCCGGCGGTGACCCATTCCTTGGACAGGCCGATCTTGGTGGCGACATCGGCCCACTTGATGCCTTTGGTGATCTTGGCGCCGATGATCATTTCAGTTACGTCGTTGCGGTTCATTTGCGTGCTCCTGGAGGGGGTTATTGATTGACGACCTGTTTCAGAATGGGGCGGGTGCTGTCGCTCGGCGGCGGCTCGTCGGCAGCCAGACCGGGGCGGACAACCGGCGGATGCCGCGCGTCGTGCAGCACGGCGGCATCGCTGCCGGCATAGCTCTTCGAGCGATTCACCAGAAAATCGACGAGGTGATTGCGGATCCGATAGAACTGCGGATCGTGGTGCATCTCGGCCCGCGTCCGGTTGCGCGGCATGGTGATCTCGACGATCTCGGCGATCTTGGCGAGCGGACCGTTGCTCATCAGGATCACCTTGTCGGCGAGCAGGATGGCCTCATCGACGTCGTGGGTGATCATGAACACCGTCTGGCTGGTGGCCTGGACGACCTTCAGCAACTCGTCCTGAATCGTCCCGCGGGTCAGCGCATCGAGCGCGCCGAATGGCTCGTCGAGGAGCAGCATCTTGGGCTCGATGGCAAAGGCGCGAGCGATGCCGACACGCTGCTTCATGCCGCCCGACAACTCGGCCGGCTTTTTGTGGATGGCATGGCCGAGGCCGACCATCTCGAGGTAGGTCGTGCAGTGTTCATCGATCTTGGCCTTGGACCATTCCGGCCAGCGCGACTTGGCGGCGAAGGCGACGTTGCCGAGCACCGTCATCCACGGCATCAGCGCGTGGCTCTGGAAAACGACGCCGCGATCCAGGCTGGGGCCTTTGACCTCCTTGCCGTCCATGATGACGACGCCGCTGCTGGCTTCTTCAAGGCCGGCCAGGACGTTCAGGATGGTCGTCTTGCCGCAGCCGGAGTGGCCGATGATGCAGACGAACTCGCCGCGCTCGATCCCGAAGTGAATGTTGTCGAAAACCGGCGGGTTCGGCTTGCCATCGGCAGCCGGATAAACCTTTTGCAGACCTTCAACACTGAGGAAATGCTGGGTCATCTTGATTACTCCCGGTAGGTGACCAGCTTTTGCAGCGAGCCGAAGAGTTGGTCGAGAACCATGCCGACCAGCCCGATCATGGCGACGGCAAAGATCACGTTGGGCAGGGCGAGGTTGTTCCACTCGTTCCAGACGAAGTAGCCGACCCCCGTGCCGCCGACCAGCATTTCGGCGGCGACGATGACCAGCCAGGCGATGCCCATCGAGATGCGCATGCCGGTCAGGATGGTCGGCGCGGCGGCCGGCAGGATGACCTGGAAAGCCTTGCGCAGCGGCTTGACCTCCAGCGTCCGGGCGACGTTGATCCAGTCGCGACGCACGGCGGCGACGCCGAAGGCCGTGTTGATCAGCATCGGCCACAGCGAGCAGATGAAGATCACGAAGATGCCGGAGACGTCCGAGTCCTTGAGGCTGTACAGGGCGAGCGGCATCCAGGCCAGCGGTGAGATCGGCTTGAGGATCTGGATGAATGGGTTGAGCGCCTGGAAGAGCAGCGGCGACATGCCGATGGCGAAGCCCAGCGGAATGGCGACGATCACCGCCAGGAAGAAGCCGAGACCGACCCGCCACAGCGAATGAGCCAACTGGATACCGATTCCCTTGTCGTTCGGCCCCTTGTCGTAGAACGGATCCGACAGGTAGGTGACGAAAGCGGCACCGACTTCGCTAGGCGGCGGAAAGCCGCCGGTCTTGCCGGCGCCCTTGCCCATCATTGCCGCGTATTCGGCATCGGCCGCGCTCACTGCCGGAGCTTCCTTGTGATACGTGGCCAGCGACCACGTACCGATGAAGATCAGGAAGATCAGCAGCGAGAGCAGTCCCGCCTTGAGCCCTAACTTGCTAAACATGGCGCGCTCCTCAGGCCTTCTTGATGGCGAAACTGTTGCTGTAGGCATCGACCTTGGCCGGGTCGAATTCCTTGCCCATGACCATGAACTTCTTGCTGTTCTCCTTGGGCGGGGTCATGCCCAGGCTGGCCATCTGCTTGCGGGCATCGGTCAGCAGGTACACCTTTTCGGCGATATCCTTGTAGCGCACGTCGCCCTTGATGTAGCCCCAGCGCTTCATCTGCGAGAGGATCCAGTAGGCCATGGAGTACCACGGGAAGGGGTCGTAATCGACGCGTTCCGGAACGTTCCTGACGTTGCCCAGACCATCGGCGAACTTGCCGGTCAGCACCTGTTCGATAACGGCCTTCGGCTGGTTCAGGTAATTGGCCGGAGCCAGCACCTCGGCCATGATCGGCCGGTTCTTCGGGTCGCGGGCCATGGCTGCGGACTTCAGGATGGCGCGATAGAGCGCGGCGAAACTGTTCGGGTTTTGCTTGATGAACTCGCTCGGAATGGCGAAAGAGCAGCACGGGTGACCGTCCCAGATTTCGCGCGAAAGGATATGGATGAAGCCGAGGTCGTCATAGACGGCACGCTGGTTGATCGGATCTGGGCCAAGGAAGCCATCGATGTTGCCGGCGCGCAAATTGGCGACCATTTCGGGCGGCGGCATAACGCGCAACTGGACATCGGTATCCGGGTTGATGCCGTTCTCTGCGAGGTAGTAGCGCAACAGGAAGTTGTGCATCGAGAACTCGAACGGAATGCCGAATTTGAAGCCCTTCCAGTTCTTCGGATCACGGTTGTTCTTGTGCTTGTTGGCCATCACGATGGCCTGGCCATTGATGTTCTGGATGGTCATCACGTTGGTCGGCGCTGCGTTCGAGCCTACACCCATCGAAATGGCCAGCGGCATCGGTGCCAGCATATGGGATGCGTCAAATTCCTTGTTGATGACCTTGTCGCGGATCAGCGCCCAGCCGGCCGTTTTCATCAGCGTGACGTTGAGCCCTTCCTTTTTGTAGAAACCCAGCGGGTCGGCCATGATCAGCGGGCTGGCGCAGGTGATGGGGACGAAGCCGATCTTCAGATCCTTCTTTTCCAGGCTGCCTTTCTCCTGGGCCATCGCTTCCAGAGCGCCGAACGGGATCAGCGATGAAATTGCCGCCCAGGCGGCCGAAGCGCCTACCGTGCCGAGAAAACGGCGACGTTCAACATCCTGCGGAAAGAGCGCGCGCATCACGGTCGACTGGATGACGCGCTGGTTCAGGGCATCGACTTCGGCCAGTTCATGTTCGGCCTGCGAGCCATGCTGGCCGCAGCTACAGCCACGATGCAGTGTGCTGTCGGGATCGAAAGGGTTATTCAGTGACATGGCGAACTCCTTGGGGTTTTAAGATTTCACTATTGCAATGCAGCAATCGTTCCTGCCTGGCGAGCGTGCTGCGTTTGACGACGGGTTCTCTGTGTTTTCCTGCTTGTGGCTTTTTCAGCGCTATTTTTTTGGCACCAATGCACAAACCTGGTGCGGGCGATTCACCGTTTTAGAACTCGACCACCTCGAAATCAGCCTTGGTCACCCCGCACTCGGGGCAATACCAGTCGTCGGGAATGTCGGCAAAGGCGGTACCGGGGGCGATGCCGTGCTCGGGATCGCCGGCGACTTCGTCGTAAATCCAGTTGCAGACCTTGCAGATCCACTGTGTAGTTTGGGCAACTTCAGACATGTCTTTTCTCTCGTAAAGGATGGCGGTTGGATTCAGGCCGTGCAGGACAAACCGTCCTCGATACGGGCGATCTCGCGCCGCAGGTGCTTGGTGGCCGGGGTCACGATGGCGACGAAATAGGCTTCGCGCAGACGGCGTTGGGCGGCATTTCGCACGAGGTAACCTTTGGCCCCCTGATGCAGCATGGCGGCGTGGGCGGCACGGACCGACAACTCGCCACCGGCCAGGCGAAGCTTGAGGATGTCCAGGGTGCGGTCGGCACCCGTGCCGTGCTGCACCTCATCGGCCAGGGCGTAGGTTGCAGCCCGGCCTTCCTCGAGGGCGGATTCGATGTCCTCGAACTGGTCGTCGAGATATTGATTGACGTGGGCCAGCGTCCGGTTCGATTGCGCCATCAATTTGCCGCAGGCATCGATCAGGCCGAGGCCCATGCCCATCTGGGAGAGGATCATGCCCGGCTTGATGCGCTTGACGTAGGCGGCAGACTCGTCCGGCCGGGCGAGCACCATGTTGTCCGGAATGAAGACCTCCTTGAACTGGCAGGCCAGCGTGCGCGTCCCGTCGAGGCCGATGAAGTGGGCGCAATCGACCAGCTTGAAGCCGGCCTGCTGGCAATCGACGAGGATGAAGACCAGGCCGTCGTTGCTGCCGTCCTCGTTGCGCACCGGGCAACCGGTGGTGAAATAGTGATCCGGGCCGAGGTTGGAAACCCAGGGCAAAACCCCGTTGACGATGTATCCGCCCTCGACGCGCTTGGCCGAAAGGCGGTATTCCTCGATGTTGTCGCAGGACTTGATGGTGTTGGAGAGACCGGTGCCGACCAGCAACTCGCCGGCGGCAATGCGCGGCAGGAATTCCTTTTTCACCCAGGCGTTGTCCGAAAGCTGGATGTAGCGGGCACAGGCAGTCTGGCACCAGACCAGGAAGCCGCTCGACATGCATTCCTTGGAGACTTCCTCCATGACCTGGACGACGTGCTTCAAGCCCAGATCGTTGCCGCCGAACTCGGCACCGACCGCGCCGCGAAAGCCGCCAGCCCGGCCCAGCGCCCGGAGAAATTCTTCCGGATATTCGGCCTTCAGATCGATGTCGAGGACCTTCGGTTTCAACTGGGCGGCGATGACCTCGCGGACAGCGGCGAGGCTTTCCTCGGCGGCGCACAGCGAGAGGGAGTAGTCGCGGATCAGTTGATCGGCTACCGGAACGGCAAGAGCGGAAGAGGGCATGAATATCTCCTGGTCAGATGGGCTGAGCCCACAGGGTTTGGCTTGTCTCTTCCATCGCAAGCCGCATGCCAGGCAATATTTTTAAATCAAATCAACAACTTGTTTCAAATTCAAAATTTGTGTACAAATCAATTTGTACACAAATTGTTTACAAATTGGCTGATTTTTTGGCCGGCACCGCAATGCCGAGAATCTCGATCCGGTAATTCAGCTGACGCAAGGTCAGGTTGAGCGCCCTGGCCGTTCTCGATTTGTTACCGCCGTGCTGGACGAGCGCGGCCTGAATCTGCTCCCGATCATCGGCAGCAATAGCCTGATGGCCGCGCACGACGGGGCGGGAACTCTCCGCCACGGGCAACTCCTGGCGACTCGCCACGGGCGCCGGCAAGGCTTCGATGGGCTGGCCCTGGGCTTCTGTCACCAGCGCGTAGTCGACCGTCGCTTCATCAATTTCGTCGCCGCGCGAGAGCAGGATGATGCGCTCGAGGACGTTGTACAACTGCCGGATATTGCCCGGCCAGGGATAGGAAACCAGGCCGCTGAGCCCCTGCGGCATGATCAAAATGTTGCGCTGATGGCGCTGATTGAGCTGCGAAACGAAATGGCGAACGAGCAACTTGATGTCGCCCGGCCGCTCGCGCAGGGCGGGCAGGCGGATCGGGATGACGTTGAGGCGGTAATAGAGATCAAGCCGGAAGCGCCCAGCGCGCACCAGCGCCATCATGTCCTGATGCGTAGCGGCGACGATACGCACATCGACGACGATTTCACCGCGCCCGCCCAGGCGTTCGATGACGTGTTCCTGCAAAACGCGCAGCAGCTTGACCTGGACCGGCAGGGGAAGATCGCCGATTTCATCGAGAAAAAGCGTGCCGCCGTTGGCTTGCTCGAAACGCCCGATGCGTTGCTGAGTGGCGCCGGTGAAGGCGCCCTTTTCATGGCCGAACAACTCGGCTTCGAACAGGGTTTCCGGAATGGCCGCGCAATTGACCTTGACGAAAGGCTTGTCGCGGCGCGGGCTCTGCAGGTGCAGGGCGCGGGCGAACAACTCCTTGCCGGTACCCGATTCGCCGAGCAGCAGGACCGTCGCTTCGGTGCCGGCTACCTGCTCGAGCTGGTCGAGCGCGGAAATCAGCTGCGGCGCCTCGCCGATGATGCCCCAGTTCGATTTGCTCAGGGTTTTCTGCTGCAAGGCGCTGCGCAGAGAGCGGTTTTCTTCCTTCAAGGACGCCGTGCGTTTCTCGATCAATTGATTGATCTTGAAAATCTGCCCCATCAGTTCGGCCACCGTGTTCAGGATCTGCAAGTCCGCCCCCAGCGAGCGCTGCCGGGAACGCAGGCGATGGACTCCGAGGACGCCGGCCACCGCCCGGTCCACCATGATCGGCAAGGCGATGAAGGAAACCGTGCCTTCCGGCAAGGCGCTCCGGTCAACTGCCCGGGCCAGGTAGGCCGGCTCGTTGTCGATGTCCTGCACGATCAGGACTTCGCCGGATTGCATGACGCGCCCGGTGATCCCCTCCCCCATCCGGTATCTGCCCCGCTCCATTTGACGCTGGGTCAGGCCATAGGCGACGCGAATGGCCAGCTCTCCCGTTTGCCCATCAGGCAAAACCACCCGGCCGCGATTCAGGCCGAGCAGTTCGGACAGAAGGTGCAGCATTTCTCGAATCGCCTTGTCCGGCTCCAGGCCGCGACTCAGCAAGCGGATGCTTTCGCGAATCAGGAGCTGCTCGTGCTCGACCAGTTCTTCCTTGATTGCGCTGGGATGGATGTAACGAGTTTTCATGGCGTCTTGAAATTTGCTGGGATTGCGAAGGACCCGGGGCATGACTCGAAGCAGCTTGTGTGCCAAATGGCGCTTCGGCGGCCCCGAGCGGCAAAAATCGGGAAACTTTCTCCTCGTTTAGCACTCTTAGGCAGCGAGTGCTAATATATGGATGTAAATGAAGGAGGACATTACGCTATGACCCACGCCCTGGCGCTTCCCATCCCGTCTGCCGTTGGTAACATCGACGCCTATATCCAGGCGGCGAACCGTTATCCGATGTTGGCCGAGGCCGAGGAAATCAGGCTGGCCGAGCGTTTCCACAACGAAGGCGATGTGGAAGCGGCGCGTCAGCTCGTGCTTTCGCATCTTCGTCTCGTCATCTCCATCGCCCGTGGCTATCTCGGCTACGGCCTGCCGCATGCCGACCTCATCCAGGAAGGCAATATCGGCCTCATGAAGGCCGTCAAGCGCTTCGACCCGACGCGCGGCGTGCGTCTGGTGTCGTTTGCCATGCACTGGATCAAGGCCGAGATTCACGAGTACATCCTCAAGAACTGGCGTCTGGTCAAAGTGGCGACGACCAAGGCCCAGCGCAAGCTGTTCTTCAACCTGCGCAGCCTGAAGAGCGATTACGAAGGCATCGACACGCTGACCGGCACGCAGGCGGCTGAAGTCGCGGCGCGCCTCGGCGTCAAGCAGGACGAAGTGGTCGAGATGGAAACCCGCCTGTCGGGCCGCGACATCGCGCTCGAAGGCAATCCGGACGACGGCGACGAGGCTTTCGCGCCCATCGATTATCTGGCCGACTCGCGTTACGAGCCGACCCGCGTGCTGGAAAACAAGGCAGTCGCCCGCCTGCAGGATGAGGGGCTGCACGAAGCCTTGGCTACGCTCGATCCGCGCAGCCGTCGTATCGTCGAGGCCCGCTGGTTGCCGGAAGGCGAAGCCGCCACGCTGCACGATCTGGCCGCCGAGTTCGATGTTTCGGCCGAGCGGATTCGCCAGATCGAGGTCAAGGCGCTGCAGAAGATGCGCGGCGTGCTGGCCGAGGCCTGAAAGACGGCTCGGCGCATTTCATTTTTGGCCATTTTTCCCGGTTGACCGTAGCAATCCGCTACGCCGCCGGGAATACCGGCCAGACAGCAACAAAGGGAGCCGCGGCTCCCTTTGTCGTTTTCCCCGCGTCAATCAGTTCTTTTTCTTGCTCGCCTTGGCGCTCTTCCCGGCCACCAGGTCGCCCTTGAAATCGTTGTCGACGAGTGGCGGTGCATCGACCTGCTGGACGTGGCACTGGGTGCAGTTGTGGCGCGCCGCCGAGGCGTGCTCGAGCAGCTTGCCGTCACGGTCGCGGAAATGGCTGTCGCCGACCTTCGGGGCTTTCTTTTTCTGGTAGTTGTCGACGCCGTGGCAGCTCAGGCACTGGTTTTCTTCCAGCGTGATCTCGTCGAAATTCTCGACTGCATGCGGAATGACCGGCGGTTGATCGCGGAAAGTGCGAGCCACCTTTTCCTGTCCACCCGGCTTGCCGCCAAGGAATTTCTTGGCTTCCGGGGCCGGGTCCGGCGCCGCGACATCGGCGCCACGCAGGGCTTTGGGCACCTCGCCAGCCATGCCCGGAGCGGCCAGCGCCCAGCAGGCCAGCGCGGCCAGAACGGCAAACGTCGTCTTCAGTGAATTTTTCATGATGGGCGCTCCTCCTCTAAAACGGGCTGATCAAACGTTTTCATCCGGCGCCGCCGACGCCGTCGAAACCGGGTTGTTGAAACGCAGTCCGCATGCAGTCGTTGCAGGCGGTGCGGGCCGGGGCCGAGACCCGCAACGGGCTCCACCGGCCAAGCAGGCTGTAGAAGGCGCCGACCGGGCAGAGATGGCCGCACCAGCCACGGCTCATCACGAACAGGTCGAACAGGAACACGGCAAGGACTACGGTCCACGCCGCGCCAAGGCCAAAAATCAGGCCGCGATGCAGCATCGAAACCGGGTTGATCAGTTCCCACAACACCACGCCGCTGAGCGCCGAGCCGAGCAGCGTCATGCCCAGTATCCAGTAGCGCGTCTTGCGCGACAGGTGGGTGCTGCCCTTGATGCCGAGCCGGTCGCGCAGCCAGCCGGCAGCATCGGTGACCAGGTTGACCGGGCAGACCCAGCTGCAATAGACGCGCCCCCCGACCACCAGGTAGAAAGCCAGGACGATGCCGACGCCGATCAGCCCGAGCTTTTCCGGCAAGTGGCCGGTCATGGCCGACTGCAGCGCGACGTAGGGATCGGTCAGCGGCAACAGATCGAGGGTGAAGCTGTAGTTGAGGTTGCCCTTGACGACCCAGATCCCGGCCAATGGCCCGAGCAGGAACAGGCCGAGAATGCCGAGCTGCGAGATCCGGCGCAGGATCAGCCAGCGATGCGCCCGCAACCAGCCTTTTTCCGCCACGGCCTCGGCGCCGATACGCTTGGCGCTCATGGCTTGTCTCCCAAGCCTGGTGGATGGCTGGGCATGACCCCGGCCTCGCTGCCCGGCATGCCGCGCAGCGGAGCGGTCTGCCCGCTGGCCGGATCGTAGTGGCCGGGCAAGCTGGCGCCGTCCGGCATGCGGTCGGGCAAGTCGAGCATTTTCGATTCGTCGATCAGCGAATGGCCGGCCTTTTCCTGCTCCTCCCAGCCGAGCCGGTAGTGCTTGCCGAGTTCGCCCTTGGCCAGCCCGGGCGGCAGCACACGGATCGCCGCCTCGTCGAGGACGCAGGACTTTTCACATTTGCCGCAGCCGGTGCAGTCGGCCGAATGCACCGTCGGCAGGAACATGGCGTGGCGGCCGGTGCGCGGATTGGGCACCATCTCGAGCGTGATCGCCTTGTCGATGACCGGGCAGACGCGATAGCAGACGTCGCAGCGCAAACCGAGAAAATTGAGGCAGGTTTCGTGGTCGATGAGCACCGCCACGCCCATCTTCGACCGGTTGATGTCAGTCAGACCGTGGTCGAGCGCGCCGGTCGGGCAGGCCTTGATGCAGGGAATGTCTTCGCACATCTCGCAGGGGATGTTGCGCGCCGTGAAGTACGGCGTACCGGTGGCCACCGGCGTTTCCGGCTTGGCCAGTTTGAGGGTGTTGTACGGGCAGTCGCGCACGCAGAGTCCGCAACGGATGCAGGCGCCGAGGAAGTCGTCTTCCGGCAAGGCGCCCGGCGGGCGCAAGGCAAGGGCCGGCAAGGCCTTGGACTGCTTGGCATAAAGCCCGAGGCCGAGGCCCAGCAGGCCGACGCCGCAAGCCATCTTGGCCGAGTCGAAAAAGAACTGGCGGCGGGCCATGCCGCTTTTTGGGGAAATTGGTTTCATGTCATTCACGGTTCAGTTCAGCCAGTCGCGGGCGAGCCCCTTGCCCGCCCGCGCCGGCACTCCCTGATTGCCTCGTTGTCGCTCAGGCCTTGACCACCTTGCACGCACACTTCTTGAAGTCGGTCTCTTTCGAGATCGGACAGGTGGCATCCAGGGTCAGCTTGTTGACCAGACGATGTTCATCGAAGAAAGGCACAAAAACGAGCCCGACCGGCGGCTTGTTGCGCCCCTTGGTTTCAACCCGCAACTGGATCTCGCCGCGCCGCGAGGCAACCTTGACCACGTCGTTGCGGACCAGGCCGCGCTTCTTGGCATCTTGCGGATTCATGAAGACGACGGCATCGGGCACCGCCTTGTACAACTCCGGCACGCGCCGGGTCATCGAGCCGGTGTGCCAGTGTTCGAGCACCCGGCCGGTACACAGCCAGAGATCGTATTCGGCATCGGGCATCTCGGCCGCCGGCTGATAGGGCAGGGCAAAAACCACCGCCTTGCCGTCGGGTTTGCCGTAGAAGCGGACGCCTTCGCCGGCCTTCACGTAAGGATCGTAGCCCTCGCGGAAGCGCCACAGCGTTTCCTTGCCGTCGACCACCGGCCAGCGCAGGCCGCGTGCCTTGTGATAGTCGTCGAAATTGGCCAGATCGTGGGCCTTGCCGCGACCGAAGCGAGCGTATTCCTCGAACAGACCCTTCTGCAGATAGAAGCCCAATTGCTGCGATTCGACATTGTCGAAGCCCTTGGCCGTCTGCTCCAGCGGGAAGGCATTGACCTGGCCGTTGGCGTAGAGAATCTGGAATAGCGACTTGCCGCGGTAGCTCGGATTCTTGGCGAGCAACTCGGCCGGCCACACGTCGTCGGTCGTGAAGCGCTTGGAGAATTCAATGTACTGCCAGAGGTCGGACATCGCCTCGCCCGGCGCCCGCACCTGCTGCCGCCAGAACTGCGTGCGGCGCTCGGCGTTGCCATAGGCCCCCTCCTTCTCCATCCACATCGCCGAGGGCAGCACGAGGTCGGCCGACATCGCCGATACCGTCGGATAGCAGTCGGAAACGACGATGAAGTTGTCGGGGTTGCGCCAGCCGGGATAAACCTCGCCGTTGACGTTCGGCCCGGCCTGCATGTTGTTGGTCGTCGTCGTCCAGTAGAAATTGATCTTGCCGTCCTTGAGCAGGCGCGACTGCAGCGAAGGCTGGCCGGTCAGCGAGAAGGGGCTGTTGCCCGGTTCGGAAATCTTGCCGACCAGCAAATGGACGTTGTAGACCATGTTGTTCACCCAGGTGCCCCGGGTGTGCTGGTTGAAGCCCATGGTCCAGAAGGATGTGACCCTGGTCTTCGGATCGGCGTAGGTTTTGGCCAGGGCCTCGAGCCGGTCTTTCGGCACGCCGGAAATTTCGTGCGCCTTGTCGAGCGTGTATTCGGCGACGAAGGCAGCGAACTCATCGAAGGTGATCGGCGAAGTCTTGCCCGGATTGCCCTTGGGCTTGCCGTCGGCGCCAGGATAGCCATTGTTGCCGGCCGCCTGTTCGAGGGGATGGTTCGGACGCAGGCCGTAGCCGATGTCGGTGACGCCCTTGGCGAAATTGACGTGCTTGGCGACAAATTCCTTGTTAACCGCGCCGGACTGGATGATGTAGTTGGCGATGTAATTGAGGATCGCCAGGTCCGACTGCGGATTGAAGATCAGCTGGTTGTCGGCCAGTTCGCAGGAACGATGGGTAAAGGTGGACAGGACATGGACCTTGACGTGCTTGGCGCTCAGCCGACGATCCGTGACGCGCGACCAGAGGATGGGGTGCATTTCGGCCATGTTCGAGCCCCACAGCACGAAGGCATCGGCATGCTCGATGTCGTCGTAGCAGCCCATCGGCTCGTCGATGCCGAAGGTACGCATGAAGCCAGCCACGGCCGAGGCCATGCAGTGGCGGGCGTTGGGGTCGATGTTGTTGGAGCGGAAGCCGGCCTTGAACAGTTTGGCCGCGGCATAGCCTTCCCAGATGGTCCACTGGCCGGAGCCGAACATGGCGATGTTGCGCGGGCCGCCTTTCTTCAAGGCAGCCTTGGCTTTCTCTTCCATGATGTCGAAAGCCTTTTCCCAGCTGATCGGCTGGAATTCGCCATTCTTGTCGAACTTGCCATCCTTCATGCGGAGCAGGGGCTGGGTCAGGCGATCCTTCCCGTACTGGATCTTCGAGAGGAAGTAACCCTTGATGCAGTTGAGGCCGCGATTGACCGGCGCCTCGGGGTCGCCCTGGGTGGCGACGATGCGCCCATCCTTGACCCCGACCAGAACGCCGCAGCCGGTGCCGCAATAGCGACAGGCCCCCTTGTCCCAGCGCACGCCGTCGTCCCTGCCTTTTTGCTGCGCCAGGACGGCGCTCGGCACGCTGATGCCGGCGACGCTTGCGGCCGCCGCGACTGCGTTGCTCTTGATGAAATCACGCCGGGTAAGTTTTACTTCAATCATCTCAGGCCTCCTCATCTGGATCGGTTTCGTACTGGTGATAGACCAGGGCGGCCGAGATAACCCCCGGCATCTGGCGTATCGCCTCAAAGATGTTGCTGGTGTTGTCTTCGTCGCCGGATTCGATGGAAATGATCATCCGGCCATCTGTTGGCAGAACGCCAAGAATGGCGCTGGAAATATTGATGCCGGAGGAAAGCTTCCTGTCCATACCGCGCCCATTCCGTTAGTGTCAGCTCGGGCAATCTACGCCCCTAAGCCGATGCTTCTTTAGCGCAGATCAAATCGGGGAAATACCCCTACGAAGCTTGCTGGAATGTTGACGATGATCAAATGCCGGGCAGTACGCGCCGGGCATTGGTCGCACTGGCGGCGCTCACTTCGGCCACCGTCAGGCCGCGCAAATCGGCCAGCACCGCGGCGATGCGCGGCAATTCGGCGGGGGCGTTGCGGCCGCCGTTGAGCCAGGCCGGCGGGATGTCCGGCGCATCGGTTTCGAGAACGATGGATTCGAGCGGGAGGGTTCTCGCCAGCTCGCGAATGCGCGTTGAACCGCTGAAGGTTATCGCCCCGCCGAAGCCCAGCGCGAAGCCGAGTTTGATGAATTCATCGGCCTGCTGGCGGCTGCCGTTGAAGGCATGGGCGATGCCGCCACGGACGCCGATCCGGCGCAATTGCTTGAGCACCGGATCGACGGCCCGGCGAATATGGAGCAGCACGGGCAGATCGAAATCGCGGGCCAGCCTCAGCTGTGCAACGAAAAAGTCGGTCTGGCGCTCGCTGTCGATGCCATCGACGTAGAAATCGAGTCCGATCTCGCCGACCGCCACCGGCGGTGCCTGTTGCAGCCAGTCGCGCAGCCGGGACAGGTCGTCCGGACTGGACTGGTCGACGTAAAGCGGGTGAATGCCGTAGGCCTCAAGGCAGGCCGGATAGTCGGCAATTTTCGATTTTGGCCGAAAATTCCGGTTGACCGTAACACCCGGCACAACGATGCGCCCCACCCCGGCCGCCAGCGCCGCGGCATACACCGCATCCCGGTCGGCATCGAATTCGGCCGCGTCGAGATGGCAGTGGGTGTCGATCAACATCTAATAACCGAAACTGGGTTTGAGAAAGGGGAAATCCGGTTCGGGCAGGCTGCCGCTCATCATTTCGGCCAGCGAGGCCCCCGAGCCGCAAGCCATGGTCCAGCCCAGGGTGCCGTGGCCGGTGTTGAGCCACAAGTTGCCGTAGCGCGTCCGGCCGATGATCGGCACATTGGACGGCGTGGCCGGGCGCAGGCCGCACCAGAATTCCGGCTCGCCGACCGTTTTCAGCTCGGGGAAAAGCTGCCGGGTGCGCGCGATCAGCGCCTGGCAACGGACCGGGTTGAGGTCGAGGTTGTAGCCGTTGAACTCGGCCGTACCGGCGATGCGCAGGCGATTGCCGAGACGGGAGAAAACCAGCTTGCACTCGTCGTCGGTCACGCTGACCATGGGCGCCACGCAGCCGTCGGCCAGCGTCAGCGTGGCTGAATAGCCCTTGGCCGGATAAACCGGCAACTTGATGCCGAGCGGCTTGGTGAGCAGCGGCGAATAGCTGCCGAGGGCGACGACATAGGCATCGGCCGTCAGCAATTCATGCCCCTTCTTGCCGCGGGCGACGATGCCGGCGATCTGGCCGGCACCGGCGGCAATGCGCTCGATATCGATGCCGTAACGGAAATCGACGCCGTGGGCGGCCGCTTTTTCAGCCAGGGCGGCGGTAAATTTGTGAGCGTCGCCCGATTCATCGGAGCGCGTGTAGTCGCCGCCGACCAGCATGGATTGCGCGCCGGCCAGGGCCGGTTCGATTTTCACGCATTTTTCGGCGTCGACCGTAAGACGGTCGAGCCCGAAATCCCGCATGACTTGCGCCGCCTCGATGGCTTGGGCGAATTCATCGCGGTCGGTATAAATGTGCAGGATGCCGCGTTCGAGATGGTCGTATTCGAGGTTCAGCTCCTGGCGCAGCGCCTGCAGGCGACCGCGGCTGTAAAGCGCCAGGGCGACGATGGCTTCCATGTTGCGCCGGGTCGAGCCGGGCAGGCATTCACCGAGAAAGCGCGCCCCCCAGGCCAGTTGCGCCGGGTCGGCCCGCCAGCGCCAGAGCAGCGGCGCATCTTCGCGTCCCAGCCATTTGCGCAGCCGGGTCAGGACATGGGGATTGGCCCATGGCTCGGCGTGCGAAACCGAAATCTGCCCGCCATTGGCAAAACTCGTTTCGTTGCCGGCCAGCGGCTGCCGGTCGACGACCGTCACCTCATGCCCGGCGCGGGCCAGATACCACGCGCTTGTCGTGCCGACGACACCGGCACCCAGCACGAGGTGAACAGGCGTTCCGGATCGGCATCCATCGAAACATGCTCGATGTTCGACCCGGCCTCGGCGATGGCCGACGCCACCTGGGCCAGCACGCCGCGTGAATTCTTGACCTCGACGTTGATGCGGATATCGAACAGCTTGCCTTCTTCCGGCTCCCACTCGACGTCGATCCACTTCTGTGGCTCGGAAGTCCGCGATTTGCGGATGCTGGCACAGTCATGGGTATGAATGATCAGGCCGCTGCCTTTGCGGATCGAGCCGATGATCGGATCGCCGGGAATCGGCTGGCAGCAGCGCGCCAGCTGGATGGCCATGCCTTCGGTGCCGTGGATGGCCAGGGCCATGCCGCTCGGCACCTCGTGCGCCATGTCCTCGCGGGCCAGCAGGCGGCGGGCGACGACCGACGGCAGGCGCTTGCCGAGCCCGATTTCGGTATAGATCTCTTCAATGTTCTTCTGGCCGCCGGCCTTGACCATCTGGTCCCAGGCCTCCGTCGGAATCGAAATCGGCACGACGCCGAGCGACAGCAACTCCTGGCGCAGCAGGCGCTCGCCGAGGCGGGCCGACTCCTCGTTCTGCATGGTGCGCAGGAAATGGCGGATCTTGCTGCGTGCCCTGCCCGTCTTCACGTAAGTCAGCCACACCGGGTTGGGGCTGGCCTGCGGCGAGGTGATGATCTCGACCAGGTCGCCATTGCGCAGATCGGTGCGCAGCGGTGCCAGTTCGTGATTGACCCGAGCGGCCGAGCAGTGATGGCCGACATCAGTGTGCACCGCGTAGGCGAAGTCCACCACCGTCGCGCCGCGCGGCATGGCCATGATCTTGCCCTTCGGCGTGAAGACGTAAACCTCGTCCGGGAAGAGGTCGATCTTGACGTTCTCGAAGAACTCGGCCGAGTCGCTGGTCTGCATTTCGAGCAGCGACTGCAGCCACTTGTGCGTCTTGATCTGCAGATCGGCGCTCGACTCGTCCATGTCCTTGTACAGCCAGTGGGCGGCGACGCCCTCCTGCGCGACATTGTGCATTTCACGCGTGCGGATCTGGACTTCGACCGGCGTGCCGTAGGGACCGATCAGCGTCGTGTGCAGCGACTGGTAACCGTTGGCCTTGGGAATCGCGATGTAGTCCTTGAACTTGCCCGGGACCGGCTTGAACAGGCTGTGCAGCGCACCAAGCGCCAGATAGCAGGTCGGCACGTTGTCGACGACGACACGGAAGCCGTAGATGTCGAGCACCTGCGAAAACGACAGGTGCTTGTCCTTCATTTTGCGGAAGATCGAGTACAGGCTCTTCTCGCGACCGAACACTTCGGCCTTGAGGCCGGCATGCGTCAGTTTGTCGTTGATGCCGTCGAGAATCCGCGTCAACAGCTCCTTGCGGTTGCCGTGTGCGGCGCTGATTGCCTTGGCCAGCACCTCGGCGCGATGAGGGTGGATAAGCCGGAAAGACGTATCCTGCAACTCGCGGTAGAGCTTGTTGAGGCCGAGCCGCAAGGCGATCGGCGCATAGATTTCGAGCGTTTCGCGGGCGATGCGGGCGCGTTTGTCGGCGCGCATGGCCGACATCGTCGCCAGATTGTGCTGGCGGTCGGCGAGCTTGATGAGCACGACGCGCAAATCGCGCGCCATGGCCATCAGCATCTTGCGGAAATTCTCGGCCTGCGCCTCCTGGTAGGAGGCAAATTCCATCTTGTCGAGCTTGGACAGGCCATCGACCAGCTCGGCGACTTCCTTGCCGAATTTTTCGGCCAGTTCGTGCTTGGTCGTGCCGGTATCTTCGAGCACGTCGTGGAGCAACGCCGCGGCAATCGCGTCCACATCCATCCGCCACTCGACGACGGCGCCGGCCACAGCCAGCGGATGCGTAATGTAGGCTTCGCCCGACATCCGCCGCTGACTGGCGTGCGCCTTGGCCGCGTAGGCATACGCGGCCTTGATTTTCTCTAGTTCAGCGGGGGAAAGATAATCGAGACTATCGAGGAAAACCCGGTAGGCGGGTTCTACATCAGCAGGCGGCAGAGGCGACGGCACGGAACCCATCAGTCTTCACCGCCCCAACCTTCAGCCTTGGCCGCGGTTAAGCACTTCCAGGCCAACCTTGCCGGCGCCCATTTCCTTGAGTGCGACAACCGTCGGCTTGTGCTTTTCACCGTCGACCAGCGGGGTCGCGCCGTTGGCCAACTGACGGGCGCGGTGGGCGGCAGCCAGGGTCATCATGAAGCGATTGGGAATTCTTTTCAGACAGTCATCAACGGTAACGCGAGCCATGGGAACCTCAAAAATCAGATCATTCTTTGAAACAGGGCGGCGTGCCGGGCACGCTGGGCCCCAAAGCTCAACCGGGACGCCCGCACGACTGCACGAAGATCGTCCAGCGCCTGAGCCAACTGGTCGTTAATAATAACATAGTCAAATTCCCCGACATGGCGCATTTCGGCCTGTGCCGCGGCCAAACGGCGCGATATGACATCGGCGCTGTCGGTACCGCGGCCGGTCAGGCGGCGGGTCAATTCTTCCATCGACGGGGGCAGGATGAAGACGCCAATCGCCTGCGGAAACAAGGCTCGCACCTGCTGCGCTCCCTGCCAGTCGATCTCGAGCAGGACATCGCGATCCGCTGCCAGTTGGTCGGCGATCCATTTCTTCGAGGTGCCGTAGAAATTGCCATGCACTTCGGCCCACTCGAGGAATTCCTGGCGGGCGATCATGGCCTGGAATTCGGTGGCATCGACGAAATGATATTCGCGGCCGTTTTCCTCACCCGGGCGCGGCGCGCGGGTCGTGAAGGAGATGGAGAGCTGGACCGCCTTTTCCTGTTCGAGCAGCAGCCGAACCAGCGTCGTCTTGCCGGCACCGGACGGTGCGGCCACTACATAAAGATTTCCGGCCATGGGACACCTCTGAAAAACGCCCGCCACGGCGGGATGACAATGTTCAATCGCAATTGCTACGGTCAACCGGGAAAAACGGCCAAAAATGAAATCGGCCTGCGTTGTCCGCAGGCCGACGCGCCACTCCCGATTTACTCCAGGTTCTGGATCTGCTCGCGCATTTGCTCGATGAGCAGCTTGAGTTCCATCGAGGCCTGCGACACCTCGGTGATCGCCGATTTCGAGCCGAGCGTGTTGGCTTCGCGATTGAGTTCCTGCATCAGGAAATCGAGGCGCTTGCCACAGGCCCCGCCTTGTTTGAGCACGCGCTCGACTTCATCGAGGTGGGTGGTCAAACGGGCCAGTTCTTCGGCGACATCGATGCGCGTCGCGAAGACGGCGACTTCCTGCAGCACGCGGTCATCGCTGGCGCCGCCCAGGGCCTCGGTCAGACGCTGGCGTAGCTTTTCGGTGTAGATCGCCTGCGCTTCGGGAATGCGCGGGGCGACGCGGCGGACGATGTCGCGCATGGCTTTGACGCGGTCGACGATGGTTTCGGCCAGCTTGTCGCCTTCGCGCCCACGGGTTGCCGTGAAATCGACCAGCGCGTCGCGCGCCAGGGCCATGACTTCCGGGCTGAGTGCAGCGAAATCGACGTTCTGTTCGCCGAACATGCCGGGCCAGCGCAAGGTTTCGTTGACCGACAGCGGCGTTGCCTCGGGCATTTCGCCACGCACGCGCTCGCTCAGCGATTTCAGCGTGGCCAGCAATTCGCCGTTGATTTTGAGCTGGTCGGCCTTGGCCGCTGCCGCATTGAAGGAGAGACGGCACTCGACCTTGCCCCGATTGATGCGGGTAGCGAGCAGTTCGCGCAGCGGAATTTCCAGCGCGCGAAGGTCTTCGGCGACGCGGAAGTGAAAATCGAGATAGCGTGAATTGACGCTTTTTAGCTCGAGTTGCAGCGTTCCGTGTTCTAGATCACGCGTTTTAACGGCATAACCGGTCATACTACAAATCATTATCGGGAATCCCTTGCTTTACAGTCCGGACAACACGCCCGAAAATGCCTGAAATTGCATCATAACCGCGAGCACACAATAGACCGCCAACTTTCGCTTGGCGGCTTTTCCATTGTCTATCTGGCCACCGACTCCGCCGGCCGCCAGGTTGCCATCAAGGAATACCTGCCGAACAGTCTGGCCTTGCGCACGCGCGGTGAAATCAACCCGGTCATTACCGCCGAACACCTCGGTGCCTTCCGCTACGGCATGAAGTGCTTCTTCGAGGAAGGCCGCGCCCTGGCCCGCCTGTCGCATCCCAACGTGATTCGCGTGCTGAATTTTTTTCGCGCCAACGACACGGTTTACATGGTCATGGAGTACGAGCATGGCCGGACGCTGCAGGAGTTCATCCAGAAACACCAGGGTCACATTTCCGAGCGCTTCATGCGCGGCGTGTTCACCCGCATGCTCAACGGCCTGCGCGAAGTGCACTCGAACAAGCTGCTGCATCTCGACCTCAAGCCGTCGAACATTTATCTGCGCGGCGACAATACACCGGTCCTCATCGACTTCGGCGCCGCCCGCCAGACGCTGATCACCGACCAGCCCATCCTCAAGCCGATGTACACCCCGGGCTTCGCCTCGCCCGAGCATTACGGCTCACGCAAGGATCTCGGGCCGTGGAGCGACATTTACAGCGTCGGCGCCTCGATGTACGCCTGCCTGGCCGGCAGCGCGCCGCAAGCCGCCGATGCGCGCATGAAGAAGGACACCTTGACGCCAGCCATGGTGCGCTGGGACGGCCAGTTTTCCGACCGTCTGCTCGAGATCATCGACTGGTGCCTCAATCTCAACCATCTTTACCGGCCGCAAAGCGTTTTTGCCCTGCAAAAGGCGCTTGTCGAGACCGTCACCCCACCCCGCCCGAAACCGTCGCCGAGCTGGATAGGCCGCTTCGTCGATAAACTCAGGAAGCCGATGCAATGAGATTCACCATCTACCAGGAAAGCCGTCAGGGCGGCCGCGCCAACAACGAGGACCGGACGACCTATTGCTACTCGCGCGACGCCCTGCTCATGGTCGTTGCCGACGGCATGGGCGGCCATCATTACGGTGAAATCGCCGCTCAGATCGCCGTTCAGACGCTGGCTGACGCTTTCCAGCGCGAAGCACGCCCGGTACTCGGCGACCCCTTCCGCTTTCTGCAAAAGGGCATGACCAACGCCCACCATGCCATTCTCGACTACACCGCCCGCCACCGCCTGAAAGACACGCCACGCACGACCTGCGTTGCCTGCATCGTCCAGGACAACGTCGCCTACTGGGCGCACGCCGGCGATTCGCGCCTGTACCTGATGCGCGACGGCAAGGTCATCACCCAGACCAAGGATCATTCGCGCATCCGCCTGCTCGTCGAGGAAGGCATGATCACCGAGGCGCAAGCCGTGTTTCATCCCGACCGCAACAAGATCTATAGCTGCCTGGGCAGCCCGCACCCGCCGGAAATCGAGTTCTCGCGCAAGACGCCGCTCGACCATGGCGACGTCGTCCTGCTCGCCACCGACGGTCTGTGGGGCGAAATGTCCGGCGAGATGATGGCGGTCGCCCTGAAAGGGGCCAACCTGCTGCAGGCTGTGCCGATGCTGCTCAACCAGGCCGAGCTGAAAGGCGGCGCCCACGGCGACAACCTGTCCGTCGTCGCCGTGCACTGGGAGGATGCCTACGTCGAAACGGCGAGCAGCGCCATTTCGACCCAGACGATGACCCAGGACGAAGTCACCACGCGCCTCGACGAATTCGGTCGCAATCCTTCCTACAAGAGCGATCTCTCCGACGACGAGATCGAAAAGGCGATCGAGGAAATCCGCTCGGCCATCGACAAATACAACCCGAAAAAATAAGGAAAACCATGCGCCCCAGCCAACGCCAACCGGACCAGCTCCGCACCGTCAAGATTACCCGCAATTTCACGCGCCACGCCGAAGGCTCGGTGCTCATCGAAATGGGCGACACCCGCGTGCTGTGCACGGCCAGCGTCGAAGAAAGCCTGCCGCCCTTCCTGCGCGGCAAGGGACAGGGCTGGGTGACGGCCGAGTACGGCATGCTGCCGCGCGCCACACACACCCGGTCGTCGCGCGAAGCGGCCAAGGGCAAGCAGACCGGCCGGACACAGGAAATCCAGCGCCTGATCGGCCGCAGCCTGCGCGCCGTAACCGACCTCAAGGCCCTCGGCGAGCGTCAGATCACGCTCGACTGCGATGTCCTGCAAGCTGACGGCGGCACCCGCTGCGCCTCGATTACCGGCGCCTGGGTGGCGCTTTACGAAGCCTGTGAAGGGCTGGTCAAGGCCGGCAAGCTACCGGCCAACCCGGTGCGCGATCACGTCGCCGCCATTTCGGTCGGCATCTACAAGGGTGCCCCGGTCCTCGACCTCGATTACCCGGAAGACTCCGACTGCGATACCGACATGAACGTCGTCATGACCGGCGCTGGCGGCATCGTCGAAATCCAGGGCACGGCCGAAGGCGAACCGTTTACTCGCGAGCAGATGAGCGTGCTCGTCGACCTCGCCACCATGGGCATCCGCCAGCTCACCGCCGCCCAGCAAAGCGCCCTCGCAGCGTGAGTTCAAGCATGAAAAAGCTCGTCCTCGCCTCGAACAACGCCAAGAAAATGAAGGAGCTCAACGCGCTGCTGGCGCCGCTTGGCTTCGAGGTCATTCCGCAGGGCCAGCTCGGCATTCCGGAAGCCGAGGAGCCGCATTGCACCTTCGTCGAGAACGCCCTGGCCAAGGCCCGCCACGCCGCGGCAGCATCCGGCCTGCCGGCGCTCGCCGATGATTCGGGCCTGTGCGTTGCCGCCCTCGGCGGCGCCCCCGGCGTCTATTCCGCCCGCTACGCCGGCGAACCGAAATCCGATGCGCGCAACAACGAAAAACTGCTCGCCGACCTCGCCGGCCAAACCGACCGCCGCGCCCATTTCGCCTGCGTGCTCGTCCTCGTCCGCTCGGCCAACGACCCGCAGCCGATCATCGCCGAAGGCGAATGGCACGGCACCATCCTCGACTCCCAGCGCGGCGCCGACGGTTTCGGCTACGACCCGCTGTTCTACGTGCCGACGCATTGCCAGACGGCGGCCGAACTCGATGGCACGATCAAGAACCAGCTGTCGCACCGCGGCCAGGCCATGCAGAAACTGATTGTCCGGCTGCCGAATTTGTGACCCCCGCCACCAGGAGCGTCGACAATGAGCGATAGCCCCAACCGCCTGACCCCACCCCCTACCGGCTACGCCGATTGGCTGGCCGACCTGAAGAGTCGCATCCACACCGCCCAGCAGCGGGCGACGCTGGCGGTCAACCGCGAACTGGTGCTGCTTTACTGGCAGATCGGGCGCGACATTCTGGCGCGTCAGGCCGAGCAGGGCTGGGGGGCCAAGGTCATCGAGCGGCTGGCCGAGGATTTGCGCACAGCTTTTCCAGACATGAAGGGGTTTTCCCGCGCCAACCTGATGTATATGCGCGCCTTTGCCGAAGCCTGGCCGGATGCCGAAATTGTCCAACAGGCTATTGGACAATTGCCCTGGGGGCACAACCTGGTGCTGCTCAGCCGCCTGAAAGACCCCGAGCAACGTCTGGCCTATGCCCGGAGCGCTATCGCCCACGGCTGGTCGCGCAATGTGTTGAACATTCATATTGAAACCCGCTTGCTGGAACGTAGCGGCAAGACAGTTACCAACTTCGAACTGACTCTGCCCAAGCCACAATCCGACCTGGCCCGCGAATCCTTGAAAGACCCTTACCGCTTCGACTTTCTCGGCCTGACCCATGAGGCCCAAGAACGCGAGATCGAAAATGCCCTGGTCAAGCATGTCACCGATTTCCTGCTCGAACTCGGCGCGGGCTTCGCCTTCGTCGGGCGGCAAGTACTGCTAGACGTCGCAGGCGACGAGTTTTTCATCGATCTGCTTTTTTACCACCTCAAACTGCGCTGTTATGTGGTGATCGAACTCAAGGGCGGCAAGTTCAAACCGGAGCATCTCGGCCAGTTAAGTTTTTACCTTGCCGCAGTCGATGCCCAGGTCAAACACCCGCAGGATGCCCCGACCATCGGCCTATTGCTGTGCAAGAGCAAGAACAAGGTGGTCGCCGAATACGCCCTGCGCAACAACACCCAGCCGCTGGGTGTAGCCGAATACCAATTGCTGGATTCCCTGCCTGCCGAGCTGCAAACCAGCTTGCCCAGCATCGAGCAGATCGAACGCGAACTGATGGGTAATTCACGAATTTCGGAAGAAGACGCCCAATGACCGCCTATGCACACCATCGCACACCTCGCGGCCTGATTGCCATGTGCACCCTGGGCCTGTTGCTGGTTTCGCCGCTTGCCAAAGCCGCCGAGGGGGCAAAAGAATTGATCGGGGTATGGCGTGGCACGATTGGCAAGACGCAGGTCGTGGCGTGCTGGGATGAATATGGCGGCAATTACTATCGCCTGCACAAGCCATTGCGGATCAGCCTATCCGCACCAGAACAAGAGAATGGCCCCTGGATTGAAAACATGGGCATTGAAACGACAAGTGCCTGGCATTTGGAAAATCCCCTTGGCAATCAACTCAAGGGGGTCTGGCGTAAAAGCGACGCTGGCCCGAAACTTCCGATTCGCCTGAGTCGCACCATGCGTCCTGCAAAGCACCAACAGGACGAGAGGGACTGCCTCTTTAATAGCCCGCTGTACGACGCCTTCAACGCGCCGCGTGTCGCCGCCCAGGCAATCCATGGCGGCGAACCTATCGAGTTCATGGGGCGTTCTTATCGCGTCATTCAGGCCATGGGCGGAAACGTGGCCTCGGTCGAATTGCTGGGCGATGAAGAGTCGATCAGCCGAGCCAACCGGCTTCTGCGCAAGTCACTCATTGACGACATCGGCAGCTATCTCAGTTGCGAGGTATTTGATCCGCCTCAGCAGGGCTGGTTCGCAACCAAAGTGAAGTTGCGCTTCTGGAATGAAGACTGGTTATCCTGGTCGGGTCATGCCGAAGGCCACTGCGGTGGCGCACACCCGTTTTTCGGCTCGGATACAAAAACACTTGATTTGCGTACCGGCAAGGAAGTCAATCTTTGGCGCTGGTTCAAGCTCGTCAATAAGCAGCAGGACAATCCGGAACAGGTGTGCGAGTTCGTAAAAGATCGCTGCCTGCCGAAAAAGCTGGCCAAACGTATCAGACAAACCAAACCGGGACTCGATGACCCGGAATGCAAGAGTTTCGATTTCCTTGATGCCGTGGATGGTGGATATTCATTGGGATTAAACAATAAGGGCTTGGCATTTATTCCCGTACTGGCCGAGCCTTCCCGCATCATGCGCACCTGCTATGCCAGCTACACCATTCCTTTCGCCGACCTGCCTCCTTATCTCAACCAGTCGGGCCAGGAAGCAGTCAATCGCATACTCGCTGCCGCAAACAAGAGCGCTACGCGAGAGATAGCGCCCGCTGCCAGCGAAGCAAACAGCGAATCCGACGCAAAATAAGCCGAAGCGGCACTCAATCATGGCCCGAACCATTCCCATTTTTAGCCAAAATTCCCGGTCGACCGTAGCAAACCTGGAATTCCGCGTTTCGCCGCCGCTGGCGCTCTACGTCCATGTGCCGTGGTGCGTGCAGAAGTGTCCGTACTGCGATTTCAACTCGCACGAGGCGAACGGGGCAATTCCCGAGCGCGAATACGTCGACGCCCTGATCGCCGACCTGCAATCGGCCCTGCCGCTGATCTGGGGCCGGCCGGTGGTCAGCGTTTTCTTCGGCGGCGGCACGCCCAGCTTGCTCTCGCCGGCCGCCATCGACGAACTGATCGCCGCCTTCCGGGCGCTGGCCATGCTGGCGCCGGATGCCGAGATCACCCTCGAAGCCAACCCCGGCACGGTCGAGGCGGAGAAGTTTGCCGGCTTCCGCGCGGCCGGCGTCAATCGCCTGTCGCTCGGCATCCAGAGCTTCAACGACGATCATCTGAAAGCCCTCGGCCGCATCCACGGCGCCGCCGAAGCGAAGCGCGCCGCGCAACTGGCCGGCGAGCATTTCGACTCGTTCAATCTCGACCTGATGTACGGCCTGCCTGGCCAGACGCATGAGCAAGCGCTCGCTGACGTCGAAACCGCACTGTCTTTTTCGCCCTCGCATCTCTCCTGCTACCAGCTGACGCTCGAGCCGAACACCCGCTTCGCCGCCTTCCCGCCCGAGCTACCGGAAGGCGACATCTGCGCCGACATGCAGGAAAGCATCGAGGCCCGTCTGGCCGCGGCCGGTTTCAGCAATTACGAAACCTCGGCCTTTGCCCAGCACGGCAAGCAGTGCAAGCACAACCTCAATTACTGGTATTTCGGCGACTATTTGGGCATCGGTGCCGGGGCGCATTCGAAGCTGACCCTGCACGACCGCGTCCTGCGCCAGATGCGCTGGAAGCACCCGAAGGCGTACCTCGACAACATCCGCAGCGGCAACGCCGTGCAGGAAGAAACGCAGGTCGAGGCCAAGAGCCTGCCTTTCGAGTTCATGATGAATGCGCTACGGCTGTCCGATGGCTTCCACCCGTCGCTATACGAAGCGCGCACGGCGCAGCCGATGATCGGCATCCAGTCGGAACTGAAGGCGGCGGAAGCGGATGGCCTGCTCGAAATCGGCCCGGAAAAAATTGCGCCGACCGCGAAGGGTCGGCGCTTTCTCAACGTTCTGCTCGAACGCTTTCTTTAGCTGAACAGACCACCCTTTTTCAGCATATCCAGCCCCTGAGCCAGCAGATCGCCGCCTTCGGGAACCTGACCATTCGGGGTCAGCTTGTCGACCAGTTGCGGCAGCAGATCAGCCAGGCCGCCAGATGCTTGCTCCGTCGACATGCCCAATTGCGCGGCAATGTTCTGCAACTGGCCACCGCCAAGGACCGCCTGAATCTGCTCGGCCGAGATCGGCAAGTTCTGGCCGGTGGAAACCCATGAATTGACGATATCGCCCAGGCCGCCCTGCTGGAAGGACTGGACCAGACCGCCCAGACCGCCGGTCTGCGGGTTGTTGATCAGTTGCATGACAACGTTCAACAGGGGACTTTCGCCACCCGACTGTCCGCCAGCCAGAGCGCCGACGACGGAATCAAGAAGACCCATGATTGTTCCTCAAAAAAGTTAAGTGGAACAATCCTAATCCAGCGGCATGACACCGATTGTGAATATTTGCGAAAAGCCGCTGGCTAGGCAGCCAGTTTCTTCTGCGCCGCCGACGCCTCTTCGCGCACGCGCTTGGCTTCGTCGAGCAGATAGCGCTGGTAGTCTTCGAGATCGCCGTCGAACGGCGCGACGCCGCCCTTGGAGACCAGCCAGAATTCGTCGCAGACCGAGCGGAGCAGGGCGCGGTCGTGGCTGACCAGCATGACCGTGCCTTCGAACTCGTTGAGGGCGACGGCCAGGGCTTCGCGGGTGTTGAGGTCGAGGTGGTTGGTCGGTTCGTCGAGCAGCAGCAGGTTGGGGCGCTGCCAGACGATCATGCACAGCACCAGCCGTGCCTTCTCCCCGCCGCTCATGGTGCCGACGGCCTGCTTGACCATTTCGCCGCCGAAATTGAATGTACCGAGGAAGTTGCGCAATTCCTGCTCACGGCCCGGCACATTGCTGCGCCCGGCGGCGATGGCTTCCTTTGCCAGGCGGACCATGTGTTCGAGCGGCGTGTCCTGCGGACGTAGCACGTCGAGTTCCTGCTGGGCGAAGTAGCCGATGTTGAGGCCCTTGCCTTCGGTCACATCGCCGCTGATGGCTAGGAGGTCGCGGGCGATGGTCTTGACCAGGGTGGACTTGCCCTGGCCATTGGCGCCGAGGATGCCGATACGCTGGCCCGCCATCACCGAACGGTTGATGCCGCGCACGATGACGGTGGGCGGCGTGCCGGCCGGCGCTTCTTCGGCCGGCGGATAGCCGATGGTGACGTCCATCATCGACAGCATGGGGTTGGGCAGGTTCTGCGGTTCCTGGAACTCGAAGGTGAATTCGGCATCGGCCAGGACCGGCGCGATCTTTTCCATGCGGTCCAGGGCCTTGACCCGGCTCTGCGCCTGTTTGGCCTTGCTGGCCTTGGCCTTGAAGCGGTTGATGAAGGACTGCAGGTGGGCGATCTTCTCGGCCTGCTTGGCCATCGTTGCCTGTTGCAGCAGCATCTGCTCGGCGCGCATGTCTTCGAACTTGCTGTAGTTGCCGCCGTAGCGGACCAGCTTGGCGTTGTCGATGTGCAGTGTGACCTGGGTGATGGCGTCGAGGAATTCGCGGTCATGACTGATCATGACCAGCGTGCCCTGATAGCGCTTGAGCCAGGCTTCGAGCCAGACGAGGGCGTCCAAGTCCAAGTGGTTGGTCGGTTCGTCGAGGAGCAGGATGTCGGACGGGCACATCAGGGCGCGGGCCAGTTGCAGGCGCATGCGCCAGCCGCCGGAGAAGCTGTTGACTGGGTTGTGCAGCTCTGAGACCTTGAAGCCGAGACCGAGGATCAGCGACTGGGCGCGCGCTTCGGCGTCGTGCTCTCCGGCGTCGTTGAGCGCCATGTAGGCCTCGGCCATGCGCATGCCGTCGTCGCTGGCTTCGGCGTCGTGCACCTCGTTGCGGGCGGCGAGCAGTTTGGTGTCGCCGTCGATGACGAAGTCGGTGGCCGACTGCTCGGTCTCCGGCATGTCCTGCGCCACCTGGCCCATCTGCCATTGTTTGGGAATGGAATAATCGCCGCCATCCTCATGCAGCGTGCCGTTGAGCAGCGCGAACAGCGTGGACTTGCCCGCACCGTTGCGGCCGACCAGACCGACCTTCTCACCCGGGTTGATGGTGACGGAAGCCTTGTCGAGCAGCACTTTCGAGCTGCGGCGCAGGGTGACGTTCTTGAGGATGATCATGGGTACTTTTCTTCAGTAACGGGCGACAAGGCCCAAATTGTCTTGCCTAGACAGGATCGATGTCGCCATCGACATAGAACCAGCGGCCGTCTTCGCGAACAAAGCGGCTCAGTTCATGCAGGCGGTGGCCGCGCCCGTCAATGCGGTAGCGGGCGACGAATTCGACGGTGGCGTGATTTTCATCCTGCTGCTCGCAGCGTTTGATCTCCAGCCCGAGCCATTTGGTGCCGTCGTCCTCGGCCAGGTCCATGCTGGCTGGCCGGGTTGATGGATGCCAGCTGGCCAGCAGGTAATCGGCCAGCTTGAGCACGTAGGCGCTGTAGCGCGAGCGCATGAGCGCCTCCGGCGTCATTTCATTTTTGGCCGAAAAATGCAGTTGACCGCAGCAATCGGCATAACGCCTGCCGCTGCCACAGGGGCAGGCGTCGATCTCTTTCATTGTGCTTCGACGACCTCACCACCGAGCGCGTCGAGCAGTTGCGGCAGGAAACGCGACAGTTCGCCGGTCATCAGCGCAAAATCGGCGTCGAATTGCTCGTCGGCGTGTTCGGCCGATTTCTCGGCTTCTTCCTTGAGCAGGTCGAGGAAGGCGAGGCGTTTGATTTCCAGCTTTTCGCCGAGCACGAAGGAAATGCGGTCGTCCCAGGTCAGGGCCAGCTTGGTCGGCATCTTGCCGCTGGCCAGGTGGGCCTTGATCTCGACGCTGATGTCGTCGCCGTCGAGCGGATGACGAACGTAACGCACTGCGGCCTTTTCCTCGCCGGCCGCCTTCAGTTCGCAATCGCGGTCGATGGTGAAACCGGCCGGCGCGTCGCCACCCGCCAGCCAGTCGGCCATCGCGGCTTGCGGCGAAACCTGGGTGTGGAGCATGGTCAGCGGAAAATCGTCGAGGCAATGACGCAGATGCTCGATGACCTCTTCGGCCTTGGCCGGGCTGCCGGCATCGACGCAGAACCAGCCGTTTTTCGGATCGAGCCAGACGTAGGTCGTGCGGCGGCGGGTGAAGGCGCGCGGCATCAGCTCTTCGGTGACGCGCTCACGCAATTCCTTGAGCTGCTTGCGGCCCGGCGCGTAACCCTGCTGGGCTTCGACCAGTTCGGCGCGCTCCTTGACTTCGTCATTGACCACCGACGACGGCAGCAGGCGCTGCTCGACGCTCAGGGCGATCATCCATTGCTGGCCGAGCGAATAGACCAGGGCGCCATCGCGGCGCGGCGACACCCAACCCCGGCTCATCGGCTGGTTGCTCGGGCATTTTACGAACGGGCCACGGGCCAGTTGCTCTTCAAATTTGGCGAGATCGACGGCCCACGGCGTCGGCAGGCGGTAAAGCTGGAGATTACGGAACCACATGAATCATTCCCGGTTTGCTGTCATTGAGGCGCGAGAGTTTAACAGCCCGCCAACCCCGGCGCATGCCGAGCCGACCACTTCCGTCCCGGCCGGTACCGGCAAATCCCCGAGCAGACGGCCATCTTGCCCGGCAAAAATAAAAATGCCGGCATCGCTCGATGCCGGCATTTTGCCGATCCGGCGGCCCACAGGCCGCTGAAGCTTATTTGCTGGCGGCAGCGCCGCCCGTCTTGCTGACCATGAACTCGACGGCAGCCTTCATTTCGGCATCGCTCAGATTGGCCAGACCACCGCGGGCCGGCATCGAGTTGTGGCCGTTGATCGCCGACTTGATCAGCGGATCGACGCCGTTCTTGAGACGCGGCTTCCAGTCGTTCATGTCGCCCAGTTTCGGGGCGCCCTGCTTGCCGGTAGCGTGGCATTCCTGGCAGCGCTCCTCGACCACTTGCTGGCCGCTGCGTTGCTTGGCGGATTTGACTGCCTTCTTGGCATCGGCGGCCTTGCCGCCGCTGACCATGTAACCGACGGCCCGGGTCATCTCGAGATCGCTCAGCGCGGCCTGACCACCATGGGCCGGCATGCTGCGGACGCCGGTGATGGCATTCACCGTCAATTTATCCAGGCCCTTGGCGGCGCGCTGCGCCCAGGCAGCCTGATCGCCGATCTTGGGAGCGCCATCCTTGCCGGTCGTATGGCAAGCGGCACAGACCGTGTCGACGACTTCCTTGCCTGAACGATCAGCGGCAAGCGCCGGTGCAGCAGACAGTGCGATGGCCGAGACGGCAAGTAAAAAACGGCTGGCGGTAATTTTCATTTTTTTCATGATTCCCTCATTTTTTCTGACAAATCCCGATTCTCATTCTACTCAGGAGGTGTCAATCTGCCAGCTATTTTTTCCGGAAAATCACGTCCCAAACGCCATGACCGAGGCGGATCCCGCGGTTCTCGAATTTGGTCAGCGGGCGGTAGTCCGGACGCGGCGCAAAGCCGTCGGCGCTGTTGACCAAAGTCGGCTCGGCCGAGAGCACTTCCAGCATCTGATGGGCGTACTCTTCCCAGTCGGTGGCGCAGTGGAAATAGCCGCCCGGCTTGAGGCGCGAGGCGAGCAGCGCGACGAACGGCGACTGGATGAGCCGGCGTTTGTTGTGGCGCGCCTTGTGCCACGGGTCAGGGAAAAAGACATGGACGCCATCGAGCGAAGCTTCCGGCAGCATGTCGCGGACGACTTCGACGGCGTCGTGCTGGCAGATGCGCAGGTTGCTCAGTTCGCGTTCGGCGATCTGCTTGCACAGGGCCCCGACGCCCGGCACGTGCACTTCGACGCCGAGATAATCGTTATCGCGATTGGCGTCGGCGATCTTGGCCGTGGTTTCACCCATGCCGGTGCCGATTTCGAGGATTTTCGGGTTATTTCGACCGTAGACCGTAGCAAGATCAATTTGCTGAGGGGCATAGACGACACCGATCTTCGGCATCATTTCGGCGTAGTAGTTTTCCTGCGCCGACGACATCCGACCGGCGCGGCGGACGTAGCTCTTGATGTGGCCGTAGCCTTCACGGCCTTCTTCGTAAACGCCATCGCCAACGGCGGCCGGTTGAATCAGGGGGGTATCGCTCATGAGCCGATCAATCCGGAAGTCGGCGACGACGGGTCGGCCGAGTAGAGTTTGCGCGGCATGCGGCCGGCCAGATAAGCCTCGCGGCCCGCTTCGACCCCCTTCTTCATGGCGCTGGCCATGAGAACGGGGTTCCTGGCGTGGGCGATGGCGGTGTTCATGAGCACGCCGTCGCAGCCCAGTTCCATGGCAATCGCGGCGTCGGACGCCGTACCGACGCCGGCATCAACGATCACCGGCACCTTGGCGTTGTCGATAATCAGGCGCAGGTTCCACGGATTGACGATGCCCATGCCGGAACCGATCAGCGAAGCCAGCGGCATGACCGCGACGCAGCCGATTTCTTCGAGCATCTTGGCCTGGATCGGGTCGTCCGAGCAGTAGACCATGACGTGAAAGCCATCCTTGACCAGCGTTTCGGCGGCCTTCAGGGTTTCCGGCATGTTCGGGAAGAGATTGGTCGGGTCGCCGAGCACTTCGAGCTTGCACAGCGGATGACCATCGAGCAGTTCGCGGGCCAGACGCAGGGTGCGCACGGCATCGTCGGCGCTGTAGCAGCCGGCGGTGTTGGGCAGGATGGTGAATTGCGAGGGCGGCAGGGCGTCGAGCAGATTGGGCTGGCTCGGGTCCTGGCCGATGTTCATGCGGCGGATCGCCACGGTGACGATCTCCGAACCGGAGGCGTCGATGGCCGCCCGCGTTTCGGCGAAATCCTTGTACTTGCCGGTGCCGACCAGCAAACGGGAACGGTACGCCTTGCCGGCGATAGTCAGTTGATGCATTTTTAGTTGCCTAGATGTTAGCTACTAGCTGTTAGTAAGCGTGAGTGATAAGGACTTTACTTGATCCTGATAACTCGATCCTCGATCCTAGCCTCACCCCCCGCCGACGGCGACGACAATTTCAAGTTGGTCGCCCGAGACCAGCGCCGTCGTGGCGTGCTGGCTTTTCGGGACAATTTCGCCGTTGCGTTCCACGGCGATGCGCTTGCCGGCATAACCGAGGTGCTCGATCAGGCCGGTTACGGTCAGTGCGGCGGGAAACTGGCGGGTTTCGCCATTGATCTTGAGTTCTAGCATCAACCTTGAAACCTCAGTTGGACGCGGCTGATGGTGCGTTTGGGCGGGATGGCCGGCGCGAAGCGACGACGCGGCAGGCTCATGCCTGCTAGGAGGAGCGACAAAGCCGGGCGCCCGACCAAGCGTGCCAGCGGCCGCGTAGCGCTGTCACCCCACGGGTGAATTGATTTGAAGGCACAGAGGTCAGTATTCATGCGGCTGGACGGGGATGGGTAAGCGGTCAACTGAGGTTTCAAGGTTCAAGCTATTTTAGCAAGCCGCGCGGCTTGCGCGGCGCACTGGTGAACAGTCGGTCGTAGAGCCAGTTGGGCAGGACTCGCAGAAGCTTGGCGACCAGGCCCATCGGCCAGGGAATGACGGTGTAGCTCGTCCCGCGGGCGATGGCTGCGGCGAAGCGCCTTGCCGCCTCATCGACCGGCAGCAGGAAGGGCATCTTGTAGGGATTGACCGCGGTCATCGGTGTTTCGATATAGCCCGGCGCGATGGTCACGACCTTGATGCCATAAGGTCGCATTTCCAGGCGCAGGCTTTCGAGATAGGTGATCGCCGCCGCCTTCGAGGCCGAATAGGCCTCGGCTCCCGGCAGGCCGCGGATGCCGGCGACCGAGGCGATGCCGACCAGTCTTTTATCCCCGCCGGCGGCTTTCATCGCCGGGATGAACGGCGCAAAGGTCGCCGCCAGGCCGAAAACGTTGGTATCCATGACCCGGCGAAAGACGTCGAGGTCTTCTTCGAACTCGGTCAACGTGCCGGCCGACACGCCGGCATTGGCGACGATGATGTCCGGTGCGCCGAAGCGGCCGATGAAATCGGTAGCGGCGGCGTGGAGGGCCGGGGCATCGGTCACGTCGAGCGCGTAACAGGCGTGCCGACCGCCCAGACGCTGGTTCAGCGCCGCCAGAAAGTCAGCCCGGCGGGCGGCCAGGCCAAGCGTCGCGCCCTGGGCGGCGTAGTAAACGGCAAGCGCCTCGCCGATTCCCGACGAGGCGCCCGTGATGAAGACCTTGAGGGTCAATTATTTCTTGCCGACGACCTTGCCTGCTTTCTCGCTGCGCGCCTTGGCGATGAGCTTGTCGGCAACGGCCAGCTTCTCGTTGAAGCCCATGTCGCCGATCAGGTACTTGCCTTCGACGCCCAGTGCCGGCACGCCCTGGATCCGGTAGGCCTGCGCCAGCTGATCGCCGCGCCTGACCTTGCTCATGACGCCGAAGGAGTTGAAGGTTTCGCCAAACTTCTTGGCGTCTACGCCCTTCTTGACGACCCATTCGGTGAGTGTTCTTTCGTCGAACAGATTGACGCGCTCGCCATGAATCGCCCGGAAAACGTCAGCCTCGAGACGATGCAGGTCGCCGGTGATTTCCAGCGCGTAATAGAGCTTAGCAATATTGGCCCAAGCGGCGCGGCCGAAGGTGATCGGCACTTTCCTGACGACCACGTCGGCCGGCTGCTTGGCGGCCCAGGCCGTGAGCAGCGGGTTGAAATCGGCACAATGCGGGCAGCCGTAGCTGAAAAACTCGAGCACCTCGATCTTGGCGGGATCCTCAGTCGGCTGGGCCGGACTGACCGGCGTAAATCCTGCGCCCTGGGCAAAAGACGGCATTGCTACGGTCAACCCGAAAAAAAGGGCAAAAACGGAACCGACGAAACTGCGACGTGCATCCTTCATTCGTTACTCCTATTTGGCTAGTTGAGCTTCAACACCCGATTTGGCAAGCTCGGCACGAACTTTGTTCAATTCATCTATCTTCATGTAGGGACCGACCCGGACCCGATAGAAGGTCTTGTCCTGAATCATCACCTGCTGAACAACGGCCTCAATACCCATAAACGCCAGCTTGGCCTTTTGGTTGTCAGCGTCCTGCGCCGTGCTGAACGAACCGGCCTGCAGGAAGAGCGGCGTCTTCGATTCCTTCGACTCGCTCTTTTCCTCCTTCTTCGGCTCTTCCTTCCGGGCCTCGGGCTTGGGCGCCTTGTCGGGCACCGCGTCGGCCTTGCCGGGCAGGATGTCGTAGAACTGGAAGCGTTTTTCGGGAATCGGATCACCTGGCTTGCCGGGCAAGGCCAGCGGCTGGCTCGGCTGGCCGTTCTTGCCGTTGGCGGCAACCGGCTGCTGCACCCGCTCGACGAACGGCAGCGGCGACTTGTTGATGTACCAGACGACACCGGCCGCCAGCGCGACACCGATGACCAGGCCAATGAACATGCCGATCAGCGTACCGCCGGCCGCTTTCTTTTTCGCCGGCTGCTTCCGGCGAGGCTTCATATCGCGACTCATGGCAATTCCTTACATGGATTCCGGACAGCTGACGCCAAGTATGGTCAGGCCGTTGCGGATCGTCTGACGCACGGCGACCGCCAGGGCGACGCGGGCATCGCGCAGGGCGGCATCATCAACCAGCATGCGCTCGGCGTTGTACCAGCCATGGAATTCGCCAGCCAAATCCTTGAGGTAGAAGGCGATCAGGTGCGGCGCCAGTTCGCGCGCGGCGTTGTCGATGAGGTCGCGGAACTCGGTCAGCTTGCTGGCAATGGTCAGTTCGCGCGGATTGCTCAGCAGTGCCAGGTCGGCATCGGCCAGCACCGCCAGGTCACCGCCGTTCGCGCCGGCCCACTGGCTAACCACGGAACAGATGCGGGCGTGGGCGTACTGGATGTAATAGACCGGATTCTCGTTGGTCTGGCTCTTCGCCAGATCGAGGTCGAAATCGAGGTGCTGGTCGGACTTGCGCAGGGCGTAGAAGAAACGGCAGGCGTCGTTGCCGACTTCGCCACGCAACTCGCGCAGCGTGACGAACTCGCCGGAGCGCGTGGACATCGAGGCCTTCTGGCCATTGCGATAGAGCACGGCGAACTGGACGAGCGCCACCTGCAGCTTTTTGGCATCCAGCCCGAGGGCGGTGATGGCGCCGTTCACGCGGGCGATGTAGCCGTGGTGATCGGCGCCCCAGATGTTGATGACCTTGTCGAAACCACGCTCGAACTTGTTGAGGTGGTAAGCGATGTCGGAGGCGAAATAGGTGTAGAGACCGTTCTCGCGCTGGACGACGCGATCCTTCTCGTCGCCGAAGGCGGTCGACTTGAACCAGCGGGCGCCGTTCTGCACGTAGAGATGGCCGTTTTTCTCGAGCAGGTCGACACAACGGGCGACCAGCCCGGTATCGAACAGCGCCTTTTCGGAGAACCAGACATCGAAATGGACGCCGAACTGCTCGAGGTCGTCGCGACAATCAGCCAGTTGTTCGGACAGTGCGTGCTGATGGACGTAGGCCCAGTCCGGGCCCAGCAGTTCCTTGGCGCGGGCAATCAGCGCATCGAGCTGCTGCTCGCGCTGCTGCTTGGCTTCGTCGTCGCTCCGCTCGGCCGACGGAAAACCCGGGGTACCGGCCAGCACGGCAGCGGCCGGACGAACATACTTGTCGCCATGGGCATGCTTGAGCTGCTCCGCCATCTCCCGCACGTAGCCACCCTGATAACCATTCGGCGGGAAAGGCAGGTCAACGCCATGCTGGTCGAGGTAACGCAGCCAGGTCGACACGGCCAGAATATCCATCTGTCGCCCGGCATCATTGACGTAGTACTCGCGCGTCACATCCCAGCCGGCGAAAGTCAGCAGGTTGGACAGCGAGGCGCCGTAGGCCGCGCCGCGGCCGTGGCCAACGTGCAAAGGCCCGGTCGGGTTGGCCGAAACGAACTCGACCTGCACCTTCTGCCAGCCGCCAAGCGTCGATCGCCCGAAATTTTCACCCTCGGCCAGCACGGACTTGACGACGCCGGTTTTGGCCCCAGCCTCGAGCTTGAAATTGATGAACCCGGCGCCGGCCACTTCGGCCTTGGTAACCAGCGTCGACACCGGCAATTCGTTCACCAGTTGCTGGGCAATTTCGCGCGGATTTTTCTTGAGCGCCTTGGCCAACTGCATGGCCAGGTTGGTCGCGAAGTCGCCGTGCGATGGATCGCGCGGGCGCTCCAGTTGAATGGGCGTATCGGTTGCGCTCGGCGCAACGCTGGCCAGCGCCTGTTGCAGGAGGGCGGTCAGCTGGGTTTTGACGTCTAGGGGCATTGATTTGTGGGCAAAATTCGCAAAACGGCGATTATACGCTGTCGCTGCCTACTTATTGACCGGCGCGACAATCGCCGACCACGCCGCGAGCTTGTCGGCGTAGCTGCTTGCCGCATGGGCCGGACTGGTCGACGGCAGGCGGATCAATTCCGGCTTTTCGCCCGCCAAGCCGGGTAGCACATGGCGGCGAAAAGTCGCCTCGGCCGCCGCACCATTGAAGAAAATGCGAGCAATCCCACGGTGAACGGCAAAAAAAGCCGAAAAATCATTGACGCAAACCGAGTCCGGAACAATGGCCGAATCCAGACTGCCCGGGCGCTCGCCCGCCGCAATCACATCCCACAGCGCGATGCCGGCTGCCTGCAGTTTTTCCAGTCGCTGCCCGTAAGGCAACTCCGGCCCGGCACCGAGCAGATCGCCCATGATCCGCCAGAAAACATTCTGCCGATTGGCGTAATACGCCTGCGCCGCAAGCGATGCCTTGCCCGGCAGACTGCCCAGGACAAGCACCCGCGCCAACCGGTCGGCGACCGGCGGGAAGCCCCGGCTCAGGGACATCGAAGAAAGGTCAGCCGCCCATCACGCGGTTCTTGCCCGCGCGTTTGGCCAGATACATGGCCTGATCGGCCCGCCGGATCGCCTCGGTGCCCGACTCGTCGGCCGCCAGCTGGGCAACGCCGGCACTGAAGGTAATGAGGATTTTCTCTTTCCCGGTCAGGTAGATGGCCTTGGTCAATTCCCGCTGCAGGCGGGTCATCGCCTCAAGCCCCTGGTCAAGCGTGGTGTCCGGCATGAGCACGACGAACTCCTCGCCGCCGTAACGGGCCAGCGTGTCGCACGGGCGCATATTGCGCCGGGCCACGTCGGCCAGATGGACAAGGGCGCGATCGCCAGCCTCATGGCCGAAGCTGTCGTTCAGTTTCTTGAAATTATCGATGTCGAGCAGGCTGACCGAGAGCGGCGTTTCCTTGCGCCGCACGCTCGACACCTCGCGCTCCAGCGCCTCGTCCAGACCCTTGCGGTTGAGCGCATCGGTCAGCGGATCGTGGCGGGCCAGGGCGCTGGCGTTATCCAGCTCCTGATGCAGATGCATGAGTTCGCTCTCGGTGACCAACACCTTTGCCTGCAGACTCTTCAACTGCTCGCGCGAACATGCTGTTTCCTCGGCCATCGCATGCGTCGCCAGGATCATGTCGTCGAGCAGCGGCTTGAGGTCTTCGAGCCGGGAAACCTGCTCGATCTGACGGGCGCTTTCCTCGATATGCGTTTCAAACGCGGTACTCGACTGATTCATCGTTCCCAGGCGCTCGACGAACTCGGCCAGCATCACGCGCATTTCCTCCTGCGCCTCGACGGCACGCGACTTGGCACGCCCCTGCTTCTCCATGACGTCGCGCAGTCGCCGCTCCATCTCGTCGAGATGACGCAAGGTCAGCGGCGGCGCCACGCTGGCCAGCAGGCCATCGATCTGGCCCTTGAGCCAGCTGTCGTCGGAACTCAACTCACCGATGTTCTGAATGATCAGATGCAGCAGCTTGAGCAACAGGTTCTTGATTTCAAGCTGCTCTTCCGCCGCGAACACGGCCTGATGGGTCAGGCTGCCCAGGAGGCCCTGAATGAAGGCGACCTCGACCATCGGCTGCTTGAGTGCCTCGACCAGTTCGCGGGCGACATCGACAATCCGCGAATCCTCGTCGCCGAGTGCCGGCAGCACCGATTCGACGAAGCGCGCCAGCTTGCCGGCAAATTCACCGGACAGCCCGGCCGGGATGATCGGCGCTGCCTCCGTCAGGCTACGCGACTCGCCAGCCTGGGCATAGGCACTCAGTGACTCCCTGACCCCCTGCCAGCTCCGCTTGGCTATCGCCGCAGATAGACGGTCGATCTGCTTTTCCTGGGCCTCATTCCGGGCCGGCAAATCAACCAGCAACTCGCGCAAAGGCCCGTCCGGAAACGGTGCCATGTTGGGAATTTCGGCGATTTCGTTATAACAGGCCTGGTAATTGGCCGGAGTCGGCGCCAACTGGCGCATGGCCAATCGCTTGAGGGCTTCGCGGGCAATTTCGGAGGGGTGTTTCGGTTCGCTCATCGAGGCTTCAGGTGACTTCGGGGGCTGGGCACGACACCAACAGGCGTGATCGGAAGTTTATCCCATTGCCCGGAGCTTCTTGCAAGATTGTTAAGCCCCAACGCGGCAGACTCAAACAGTCGCAAATCGCGGAGGTGCAAGCGCCGTTGGCGTGTTAACATGCTCGTTTAGCGATTTTGCCCGGCCCGGCCGGCGTTTACCGTACACATGCGTCTCCTTCGTTTGCTCAAGACTCGACGAAATGGTGCTCGAACACGAGCCGAGCGGCCGGCTGGTACGGGTCGCCAACGCCCTGCAATTCTGGCGCGACCTGTCGACGCCGCGCGCCGTTCGCCTGCGCCTCGCCCTCGAATCGCTCGGCCCCATTTTCGTCAAGTTCGGCCAGGTCCTGTCGACCCGGCGCGACCTCATGCCGATGGACATTGCCGACGAACTGGCCAAGCTGCAGGATCGCGTCCCGCCATTCGCCTCCGACCTCGCCCTGGCCGAAATCGAAAAGGCTTATGGCCGACCGGCCAGCCAGGTTTTCGCCGAATTCGACCCGACGCCGATTGCCTCGGCGTCGATTGCCCAGGTTCATTTCGCCAAGCTGCACGCCGAAGACGGCGGCCATGAAGTGGCCGTCAAGGTATTGCGCCCCAACATGCTGTCGGTCATCGAGCACGACCTGGCGCTCATGGACAACCTGGCCATGCTGCTCGAAAAGCTGTGGGCCGACGGCAAGCGCCTCAAACCGCGGGAAGTGGTCGCCGAATTCGCCAAATATCTGCGCGACGAACTCGACCTCATGCGCGAAGCGGCCAATGCTTCTCAACTGCGCCGCAATTTCACCGACTCCACCTTGCTCATCGTCCCCGAGATTTATTGGGATTTCTGCACGTCGACCGTGATGGTCATGGAACGCATGAAGGGCACGCCGATCTCGCAGACCGACAAGCTGCGCGCCGATGGCATCAACCTCTCCAAGCTGTCGGCGGCCGGTGTCGAAATCTTCTTCACCCAGGTTTTCCGCGACGGTTTCTTCCATGCCGACATGCACCCCGGCAACATCTTCGTCGCCCCCGACGGCCGCTACATCGCCCTCGATTTCGGCATCGTCGGCACGCTGACCGATTCCGACAAGAATTACCTCGCCCAGAACTTCCTCGCCTTCTTCCGCCGCGACTACAAGCGCGTTGCCGAAGCTCACATCGAATCCGGCTGGGCGCCCAAAGACACCCGCGTCGACGAGTTCGAAGCGGCCATCCGCGCCGTCTGCGAGCCGATCTTCGACCGCCCGCTCAAGGACATTTCCTTCGGCAAGGTGCTGCTCCGCCTGTTCCAGACCTCGCGCCGCTTCAACGTCGAGATCCAGCCGCAGCTGGTCATGCTGCAAAAAACCTTGCTCAACATCGAAGGCCTCGGTCGCCAACTCGATCCCGAGCTCGACCTGTGGACCACCGCCAAGCCTTTCCTCGAGCGCTGGATGAGCGAGCAGATCGGCTGGCGCGGACTGATCCGCAGCTTCAAACAGGAAGCCCCGTATCTGGCGCGCACCCTTCCGCAACTGCCGCGCCTCGTCCATCAGGCCCTGGCCCAGCCGGCTCGGGCCGACCTGCAACCGCAGATCGATCGCCTGATCGCTGCCCAGCACCAGCAAAACCGCTGGCTGGCCATCATCGCCCTGCTCCTCGCCCTGCTTGTCGGCGCCCTGGTTTACTGATCGCCAATGGCCGTCGTCAACCTCACCACCTTCACTGAAGAAAACGTCGCCGAGTGGTTCGCCACGCGCGACATCAACAAGGCCCGGCCTTACGTCGACCTGGTGCGCGACCTGAGCATCGAGGGCAGTCAGATGCGGGCGCTGGTGCCCGGTTCGTCGCCCGAGCCCTACATCGCACAGGCTTACCTGAGCCAGGCCCAGAGCGGCGAGATGGCGGTGATCAGCCGCTGTACGTGCTCGGCCGGCAAGCATTGCAAGCACGTCGCCGCCATGCTGCTCAAGGCCATCGAAGAGCGTAATCCGAAGGAGCGGGTCAGCGGTAGCGCGCTGTCCTGGCTCGAAGACCTGCGCCGCGTCTCGGTGGCCGTCGCCAAGAAGAAGGCCCGCCCGGCCAGCGCCCGGCAACAGCTTTTCTACATCCTGAAATGGACGGCCGACAAGCGCCAGTTCGGCATCGAAATCCGCAAGGGAAAATATCCCGAAAACGCCGAGGAATGGTGGAAAGTGGACCGCGCACTGGTCACGCCGCCACAGTTCGTCAATGAAGAAGACCTCGGCATCCTGCGCCTGATCTGGGCCGACCGTGGCCACGAAACCGGCTTGCGTGCCTTCGGGCTGGGCCCCAAGAACGGCGCCGAGATTTTGCAGCGCATGGCGGCCAGCCACCGGCTATACCCCGAGGACGACCTCGGCCTGCCGCTCAACGCCGGGCCGACCCGGCCGGCCAGCATCGGCTGGCTGGTCGATGGCATGGGTTTCCAGCGGCCCCATTTGAAGCCGGAGCCGTCGGCCGAGATGATCGTCGCTGTCGATCCGCCGTGGTACATCGATCTGGCCGAGGGCGAAGCCGGGCCGCTGGAAGTCACCGGCAATCCGGACGTGATCAATCGCCTGTTCTCGTTGCCGCCGCTGTCGGCCAACGAAGCGGCGCTGGTCGCCGAAGCGCTGTCCGAACTGGCCCCCGACCTGCCGCTGCCTGGTTCCGATGCCGGCGCCCGGCTGCGCCTGGTCGACGCCCCGCTCATTCCCATCCTCCAGCTGGAAACCCTGCACACCCATGGCCACCGGGCCTGGCGCAACTATCCGCAGAATTTTGGCGGCGGCCCCTTCGATGTCGCCAAGATCATTTTCCGTTACGGCGATGCCGACGTGCGGCCGGAAGAAAAGAGCGAGTTCATCACCCTGCCCGAGGGCGAAACCATCCGCCTGAAGCGCCGCCCGGACGATGAAGCACGGTCGCTGCAGGCGCTCGAAGGCTGTGGCCTGCAAAAGATTCCCGGGCACACCCTGCATACTTTCGGCAGCCCGCCGGAAGGCATTTACGGCCTGGCCGAAGAGGCCAGCTGGGTGCCCTTCATGCAGGACGGCACCTTGCGCCTCAAGGAAGCTGGCTGGCAGATCGAATTCCCGGAGGATTTCCGTCACCACGTCATCGAGGTCGATGGCTGGGAGGCCGAGCTTTACGAGGCCGACAACGGCTGGTTCAACCTCGACATGGGGGTCATGGTCGAAGGCGAGCGCCTGCCGCTGGCTCCCTTGCTGGCCAACCTGTTCCGCACCGACCCGCGCTGGCTCGAAGCGGCCGAACTCGAACGCGTTCCCGACGACGAGGGGATCGATCTCTACACTGCCCGCGGCAAGCGCCTGCGCGTCCCGGCCGGCCGCCTCAAGCCGTTGGCGGCGACGCTGATCGACCTGTTCGACGGCTTTACCGGCGGCAACACTTTGCGTCTGTCGCGCTTCGACGCGCCACGACTGGCCGAGCTGTCCGACATCAGTCGCTGGCAGTTCCGCGGCCAGAGCGACATCATGGCCCTGGCCGAACGCCTGCTCAAGGCGCAGGGTATCGGCGATGTCGAACCGCCGGCCGGCTTCAGGCTCGAACTGCGGCCTTACCAGAAGGAAGGCCTGGCCTGGCTGCAATTCCTGCGCGAGCACGACCTGTCGGGCATCCTGGCCGACGACATGGGTCTCGGCAAGACAGCGCAGACGCTGGCCCATTTGCTCATGGAAAAGGAAGCGGGGCGCCTCGACAAGCCGGCCCTGATCATCCTGCCGACCTCGCTGATCTTCAACTGGAAGAACGAGGCGGCACGTTTCGCCCCGGCTCTCAAGGTGCTGTCGCTGCACGGCCCGGAACGCAAGGTCCTGTTCCCGCAGATCATGCAGCACGACGTGGTGCTGACGACCTATCCGCTGCTCTGGCGCGATGCCGAGGAATTGATGCAGCACAGCTACCACCTGCTCATTCTCGACGAGGCGCAGACGGTCAAGAATGCCCAGAGCCAGAGTGCCGAGGCCGTGCGCAAGGTCGATGCGCGGCATCGTCTGTGTCTGACCGGTACGCCGCTCGAGAACCATCTCGGCGAGTTGTGGAGCCAGTTCGACTTCCTGCTGCCCGGCTTTCTCGGCACCAGCAAGCAGTTCACCCGCCACTGGCGGACACCGATCGAGAAGCAGGGCGACCTCCGTCGCCGCACCCTGCTCGCCCGCCGCATCCGGCCCTTCATCCTGCGCCGCAAGAAGGAAGATGTCGCCCAGGAACTGCCGCCGAAAACCATCATCGTGCGCAGCGTCGAACTCGAAGGCGCCCAGCGCGACCTTTATGAAACGGTGCGCGCCGCGATGGACGCCAAGGTGCGCGACGAAATCGCCAACCGCGGCTTCGCGCGCAGCCAGATCGTCATCCTCGACGCCCTGCTCAAGCTCCGTCAGGTCTGCTGCGATCCGCGCCTGGTCAAGGCCATGGCCGCCCGCAAGGTGCCGGAAAGGGCCAAGCTCGACCTGCTCATGGCGATGCTGCCAGAACTCGTCGACGAAGGCCGCAAGGTCCTCGTTTTCTCGCAATTCACCAGCATGCTGGCGCTCATCGAGCACGAACTCGACAAGGCCGGCATTGCCTACGTCACGCTGACCGGCGACACGGTCGACCGTGAAGTGCCGATCCGCCGCTTCCAGGACGGCGAAGTGCCGATCTTCCTGATCAGCCTCAAGGCCGGCGGCGTCGGTCTCAACCTGACCGCGGCCGACACCGTGATCCACTACGATCCGTGGTGGAACCCGGCGGTCGAGAACCAGGCCACCGACCGCGCCCACCGCCTGGGCCAGGACAAGCCGGTGTTCGTCTACAAACTGATCGTCAGCGGCAGCATCGAGGAAAAGATCCTCGCCCTGCAGGAACGCAAGGCCGAGCTGGCCGCCGGCATCCTCTCCGACGATTACCGCGTCGACGTCAAGTTCGGCACCGACGATCTGGCCGCCCTGTTCGAGCCGCTGCCCGATTGATGATTTTGGCCGTTTTTCGGGGTTGACCGTAGCAACCGGGCATCGCCTAAAATAGCCGCATCAGTCATTGCTAATACAGGAACTCGCATGCGTCGGCTCGCCTTTCTGCTCTGCTTCGCCCTGGCCGCCACGGCCGTTCAGGCCGACCATGAGGTGGTCAAAAGAAAGGTCGACAGCAATTTTGCCGACACCCGCGATGCCGTCGTTTCGGCCATCGAAAGCCGCGGGCTGGTCGTCAGCTACACGGCGCACATCGCCGACATGCTCGAGCGCACCGGCGCCACCCTCGGCGCGACCCGCCAGGTTTTCGAACACGGCGAAACCATCGGCTTCTGCTCGGCCGTGCTCTCCCGCAAAATGCTCGAACTGGACCCGCACAACATCGTGCTCTGCCCCTTCTCCATCTCGATCTACACGCTGCCCGGCGAGAAAAACTCGACCTGGGTGTCCTATCGCCAGCCGACCGGCCCGGCCGCAACGCTGGTCGCTCCCTTGCTCAGCGACATTGCAGCCGAGGCGGCATTTTGATTTTGGGCTTTTTTTCCGGTTGACCGTAGCACTCGGGCCAGCCAGCCGGTCACGCCGCGCTGTCGCCGCCCAGCCAGTGATAAAGCGCCGTATAGAGCAGGCTCGGATTGACCGGCTTGGTGACGAAATCGTTCATCCCGGCCTGCAGACACTGCTGGCGATCCTCGGCAAAGGCATTGGCGGTCATGGCCAGGATAGGCAGGCTCTGGCGATCCGGTAATTGACGGATGCGCCGGGTCGCCTCCAGCCCGTCCATGCGCGGCATCTGCATGTCCATGAGGACCAGGCCGTAGTCATTTTTGCCAACCTTGTCCACCGCCTCGACGCCATCGACGGCGACATCGATCGCCAGGTCGACGTCTTCGAGCAGCATTTGCGCCACTTCGCGGTTGATCGCATCGTCCTCGACGAGGAGTATCCTGCGCCCGGCGCACTGGCTGCGCAACATGGCCTCGACATCGCTGCCCAACGCCGGCACGGCTGCTTTCGTGCCATCCGGCGGCAGTCTTTTCAGGCGCGCCGTGATCCAGAACACGCTGCCCTCGCCCGGTGTGCTCTCGGCCCCCGCCTCGCCGCCCATCAACGCTGCCAGATGCCGGGTTATCGCCAACCCGAGGCCGGTGCCACCGTAGCGGCGCGTGGTCGAGGCATCGGCCTGCTCGAAAGGCGAAAACAGTCGGGCCAGCGCCTCCGGCTCGATGCCGATGCCGGTATCCGAGACCTCGAGGCGGACCAGCACGCTCTCGGCGTTTTCCTCGAGCACCTTGCCGCGCAGGCGAATGGTGCCGCTCCCGGTGAATTTGATGGCGTTGTTGGCATAGTTGAGCAGCGCCTGCCGCAGCCGCGTCGCGTCGCCCAGCAAGCTGCCCGGCAGGACTGCTGATTCGACGCGCAGCGCCAGGTTTTTGTCGCGCGCCGGCCCGGCCAGTATCTCGGCGACTTCGTTCATCAGGCGCGGCAGCATGAGCGGCACCTCCTCGAGCACCAGCTTGCCCGCCTCGATCTTCGATAGATCGAGAATGTCGTCGATGATCGCCAGCAAATGCTGGCCGGAAGCTTCAATACGACTCAGCGGCACCTTCAGGGCGTCGGCCACGCCAGCGCGGCGCATCAGGTAAACCGAGCCGAGAATGGCATTCATCGGCGTCCGGATCTCGTGGCTCATGTTGGCCAGGAAAGCGCTCTTCGCCTTGGTCGCCGACTCAGCCAGATCCTTCGCTTCGCGCAACTCCTGCTCAACCCGCTTGCGTTCGCTGATGTCGCTGACAAAAGTAATGAAGCGCGCCGGCTCGCCGACCGTCTCCGGCCGGAAATAAATATTGAGATGGACCGGAAGCAGGTGGCCGTCGCGGTGCCGATTCCACGAATCGAGGCTGGCCCGGCCGGTGTGCCGGATTTCTGCCGTCGCCTCGACAAAACCGCCGGGCTGGAACCCGGGATCGATATCCGGCACGCTCAGGTGAAGCAACTCCTCGACCGAATAGCCAAGGATCTCCGCCGCAACGTGATTGACATAGACAAAGCGCCCGTCGACATCGACCCAATGGATGCCCAGCCCGACCCGGTCCATCGCAAACTGGGTTTGCTCGAGCCGGGCATTGGCCTGCGCCAGGTCATGCGTGCGCTCGGCGACCATGGCTTCGAGATGGCGCCGATGCTGCTCCAGCTCCGCCTCGCTGTTGCGCAATGCCTCCTCGACGCGCCGGCGCTCGGTAATCTCCCGCGCCACGCCGAGAACGCCGATCAAGTTCCCGTCCTTGTCGCGCATCGGCGTCTTGATCGTCTCGAACAGCCCGCGATAGCCGTTATCGGCGAAAGTCAGCCACTCCTCGTTCACCGTCGGGCCGCCGGCCGCCGCCGCAGCCCGGTCATTGGCGCGGAAAAACTCGGCCAGCTCGGGGCTGACGAAGTCATCGTCGGTGCGCCCGACAATGTCGTATTCACTGGCGTTGTAAAGGCGAGAAAAGGTCGGATTGCACGACAGATAGACGCCATCGGGATCCTTGACCCAGGCCAGGTCGGGGATCGCGGCATAGAGCGAATCTAGAAAAGCCCGCTCGCGCTCGCTCTGGGCCAGCGCCACCGCCAGTTCGGCCCGCGCGTCGTCCCGGTCGTTGGCCAGCGCCTGGGTCAAACGCTCATTGTTGCGACAAAGAATGACCGCCTTGGCCAGATTGGCCAGCACCGGCTGGAATATTTGCGTCAGCGGCAGTTCGGATGCCGGCGCGCCAGGGGACAGCAGGAGGATGGTGTACTGCTCGTCCACCGGCAGGCGAAGACAGTAAACATACTGCTCGTCGAGCGAAAAGGCGCGCAGCAAGTCGGCGTCATCGAGCAACTGCACCTTGCCGGAAAGCAGGCCGGCCGGCAGGTTGAACACCGTGCCATGGCGCTCGGCCAACAAGTAATCGCCGATTGAAGTTTCCAGCCTGGCCGCCCCGCCGAACTCCGTAAGCTTCGCTCCGGCAAGCACGACCCCGGTCGGAAACGAGGTATGAAAAAGCAGACGCTGCAGCGTTTTGACGAACAGGCTGTTGAGCCCGAGCTCGCCACCGATGGTCAGCGAGAGATCGTACAGAACGCTGAGAACCTGCTCACGGATCATGTTGACGGCCAGGGCGAGCAAACCAGCGTCGCGTTGTGGAACATCGGGTAGCCCCAGCGCACCGTGCTGCCGATTTCACCGAGCGACAAGGCCCCGGCCATTTCGCCGACACCACTTTCCGCCTGCAGTTCGGCCAGTTCCTTCTCGGCATCGTCACCCAGATGCATGCGCCGGCCGGCGCAATAGAACGTCAGCAGTTGGGTTCCCTGCAAAGCGCCATGCGCGCCGCGCAAATGATCGGCCAACCGGGCAATGCAGCCATTCGCCCCGGCCGCCGGCGCGCGCAGGAGCACCAGCATGGCGTTCTCGGGAATCTCGCCGACGCAGTACAACGAACCGTCGTCGGTCAGGGCAACGGGAATGCGCACGACGACGTCGCCATTGGCGCGCAGGATACCGAACGGAAAATGCACCGCGTATTCGTAGAAATTGTCGCGCCTCAGATCAATCCCGTACTGTGCCCGGATGATTTCCTGATAGACGTCGAAGGCCGGCCGCCAATCGATCATGGCGATGCGGTTGCCCTCGGTCGACGTCGCACTCATCGCCCGCTCCGGTTGCGCGAAGCCATGCTCAAGCAGCGGCGCCATGGAGCCCGGCAGGAGCAGGCCGAGAACGCCATCGCCAACCAGTCGGGCGGCATCGAACAGGCAGGGCATGGGCTGGAAGGTCTCGCTGCCGGCGTTGACGCCGCCGTATTCGACGCGATTGGAAAGGGCCAGGTAGATGCCGTCGAGTATGCTCGCCACGTTCGGCACCATGCCATCGAAAATCATGAACAAAGTCGGCTTTGGCGCCTCTGCCGGACAGGCCGTCAAACCCTGACGAGCCGCCGCGACGATCTGTCCGGCGGCATCGCCGGCCGTATTGACTGCCGGCAAAAGAAAATACGGCGGCATCTGATCGAAGCAGAGCAACCAGGCGCCACGCGTCAGAAAGCGTTGTTCGCCGACGAGGGCTGGAAATATCCCGCCGGCCAGGGCCAGGCCACGTTGCCGGCATATTGTCTGCAGGACGGGCACGCCATCCTTTTCCGCTTCCGGCAACAGGGCAACGACCCCCGCCCCGGCCAGCCTCGGGGACCATTCGCTGAGCGCCTGCTCGATGGATTCGCGATTCAATTCAACGTAACGCATCGATTTCACCGGCTGGCTTTGCATGGTATTTTTTCGATTTTTTTGGTTTGTGTTGTTTCCGAGTATCCCGGAAAAATCCGGACGCCTCAAGCGCTATAAGTAGCCGCCCCGACTCGCTCGATCAGGCCCTTGAGGGCATGACGCACCGACTGTTCACGAACCGACGCCCGATCGCCACCGAACTGACAGGTGTGCGCCTCACAACCACCATCCTTGCGCGCCCAGGCAAAGCAGACTGTCCCCACCGGCTTTTCCGGCGAACCGCCCCCCGGCCCGGCAATACCGGTAATCGCCACCGACCAGTCAGCCCGGCTATGGGCCAAAGCGCCCTGTGCCATCGCCCGCGCCACCGTTTCCGAAACGGCACCATGGCGCGCCAGCATGCTGTCGGGAACACTAAGCATGTCCTCCTTCGCGGCGTTCGAGTAGGTCACGAAACCGCGGTCGAACCACGTCGAACTGCCGGCAATCGCCGTCACCGACTGGGCGAGCCAGCCGCCGGTACAGGATTCGGCGGCCGCCAGCCATTCGCCGCGCTCGACCAGCTGGCATCCGAGACGTTCCGCGAGTATTTCCAGTTCATTCATACGCTCCATCCTAGCACGCAGGCGAAGTCCAGATCGGCCGTAGGTCGACCAATGCCGGCGACGAAATGATTGGCATTTTTGGCCTGGCGAGCAGATGCAAAACCTGTGGAAAACCGATATTGCGACGCAGCACACTCAGGCTACACTCGCCGCGCAGGTAGAACAAATGTCCATAAATCGAGCACAGCCATGAACGTCAAAATTCACTATCGCATCACCCAGGACCGCGCCGGCATTCCGCAGGACTTTGCGGGGGCCCGCCACTTCGTTGTGAGCGAAGGCGAAGCCGTTGAAGACACAGCCACGCACCAGCTGGCAACGGATTATCAGGTTCCGAAAAGCGCCGTCCAGATCTGCCGCATCGAAAGCTGAACAGCCGTCAGGCCCGGCCTGAAGCCAAAGGCACGGAAAGCCCGCAACGGCGGATCCGTGCTTTTTTCGTTCGATGACGGATCTTGTGCAACGCACAACACACATGCCAACCACATTTTGTTACACAAGACTACGAAAGTACGACAGACGGGGAGGGCGCGGAAATCTACACTGCAGCTGTGCATTGAACCCCTCCTCTCGAAATCCCCCCTTTCGAGAATTTTCAACCCCGCCTCTGGCGGGGTTTTTTTTGCTCAGCCATAGTGCCTCGCCGTTATAATTACGCTTTCTATTCATCGCACTGGGGTTTTTAGCATGGCCGAGCAACACTCTTCCAAGCGCATCATGTGGGCGACGATCGCCTCTGCAACAAACACCAGCAGCGCCGCCGACGAGGCCGACATTCGCATTCAGCCGGTTGCCCGGTTCGAGTTGGCCAAGGCCGAGGCCCCTGCCGCCAGCGGCCCCCGCGATGGCGCAACGATTTACAACACGGTCTGTGGCGCCTGCCACAACACGGGTGCCGCCGGCGCGCCGAAGATCGACGACAAGGCTGCCTGGGCACCGCGCCTGGCCCTGGGCAAGGATGCCCTGATCAACAGCGTGACCAACGGCAAGAACGCCATGCCACCGAAGGGCGGCGCCACGCTGTCCGAGGAAGAGATCAAGGGTGTTGTCGAATACGTCATGGGCAAGGCGAAATAAGACCTCGTCGCCCATACCAAGGGAGGCTGCGGCCTCCCTTTTTCGTGGACGCCATTTCGTGGAAGTAAAACAACGGTCCCCGCACACCGTTGGCGGGCGACGCGAGCCGCTTAACGCTTGTTTCCGGCCAGCATATCCAACAGGCCGCCGGTCCGTGCTTTGACGGTGGCCTTGTCGGGCGGGGCTTCCTGCTTGCCGCCGGTGAACCGGACGTCTTCCTTGCCCATCTCGTCTATGAAGCGCGATGGCTCGCAGGGCACGAATTCGCGCGCCTGCTTGCGGCGTTCGCAGTAGGAAATGTTCAGGGTGTGCTGGGCGCGGGTGATGCCGACGTACATCAGGCGACGTTCTTCTTCCAGTTTGACCGGATCGACTGATTCGCGGTGCGGCAGGATGCCTTCCTCGACGCCGACCAGGAAGACGTTCTTGTACTCCAGCCCCTTGGCGGCATGCAGGGTCGACAGCTGAACGGCGTCGTAATCGTCGTCGTTCTGCTTGTCGAGCATGTTGATCAGGGCGATGCTCTGGGTCAGATCGACCAGCGTTTTGCCATCGAGCTCGCCTTTCTTGTTGAGCCAGTTGGCGAATTCGCAGACGTTGGCCCAGCGCGTTTGCGCCGTGCGCTCCTCTTCGTGGTCGTAGAGGAAGGTTTCGTAATCGATGGCCTTGAGCAGATCGGGCAGGACCTGATGCGCCGGCTCCTTGCTGGCCCGTGACTGGGTGCGGTTGATGAAGTTGCAGAATTCGAGCAGCGGGTCGAGTTGTCGGGCCTGGACGCGTTGCGCGAAGCCCTCTTCAAAAGCGGCCGCGAAGAGCGAGATATGGCGTTCGCCGGCATAGATGCCGAGCACCTGCAGCGTTGCCGCGCCGATGCCGCGCTTGGGTGTGGTGGCGGCGCGGATGAAGGCCGGGTCGTCGTCTTCGTTCGTCAGCAGACGCAGGTAGGCGGTGATGTCCTTGATCTCGGCCTTGTCGAAGAAGGATTTGCCACCGGAGAGCAGATAGGGAATGCGGTGGTCGCGCAGGTATTCCTCGAAAATCCGCGCCTGGTGGTTGGAGCGGTAGAGGATGGCGTAATCCTTGAACTTGGCGCGATGCTCGAACTTGTGCGCCTGCAGTTTCATGACCACGCCTTCAGCTTCGGCATCGTTGTCGCGGCAGGCGGTAACGGAAATCTGTTCGCCGTGGCCGAGATCGGACCACAGCTTCTTGTCGAACAGTTTTTCGTTGTGCGCGATGACGTTGTTGGCGGCCTTGAGGATTCTTACGGTCGACCGGTAATTTTGCTCAAGTTTGATGACCTTGAGCGCCGGGAACTCGGTCGGAAGTTTCTTGAGATTCTCGATGTCGGCGCCACGCCAGCCGTAAATCGCCTGGTCGTCGTCGCCCACAGCCGTGAACTGGGCGCGGACGCCGGTCAGCAGCTTGAGCAGTTGGTACTGGCAGGCGTTGGTATCCTGGTATTCATCGACCAGCAGGTAGCGCAGACGGTTCTGCCACTTGTCGGCGATTTCCGGATGCTCGCTGAACAGTTTGACCGGCAGGCCGATCAGGTCATCGAAATCGACCGCTTGGTAGGCTTTGAGCGTCGCTTCATAGGACAGGTAGGCGTGGGCGGCCAGCTTTTGATGTTCGTCAGTGGCCAGATGCCGGGCTGCTTCAGGCGTGATCAGCCCGTTCTTCCAGTTGGAAATGGTGGACTGAACGATGCGCAATGTCGCCTTGTCGACGGTGCCGGCCGTTTCGCTGATGATGCCGGCGCAATCGGCCGAATCGAAAATCGAGAAACGCGGCTTGTAGCCGAGCGCCTTGGCTTCTTCGCGCAGGATGCGGACGCCCAGCGAGTGGAAGGTCGAAATCTGCAATTCATCGGCTTGCGGCTTGGAGAGCAGCTTGCCGATGCGCTCCTGCATTTCCTTGGCGGCCTTGTTGGTGAAGGTGATGGCGGCGATGTTGCGTGGATTGAAGCCGCAGCTCTGCACGAGGTAGGCGATTTTCTGCGTGATCACCCGCGTCTTGCCCGAGCCGGCGCCGGCCAGCACCAGCAGGGGGCCGTCGAGGTAGTGGATCGCTTCGCGTTGCGGTTGATTGAGGCCGGACATGACTGTGCAAATGACGGCGCCCCGACGAGGCGGGGCGCGCTGGATAGGTTGCCTTGATTCTAACCCACCGACTCAATGCTGAAAATCGGCCTTTTTTCCGGTTGACCGTGGGAACGCCTCAAACGGTGTCGTCGATGCCGATCAGACGATCCAGCGGCACGCCGGGCTTGATCAGGCTATCCGTGCCGACGTCCATTTCGAGCAGTTGCGCCGCGACGTCGCGCGCCCCCTGGCGCACGCGCTCCTGACCGTGAAAATCACCGACGGCGGCGGGATCGACCTCGGCGATCTCCTGTTGCAGGCTACGCTGGCGATCGCCTTCGATGCCATCCATGACCTCGACCCGCCGGATCTGTTCGTTATCGACCGGACGCACGCGCTCACTCGAATAACGAGAGGGGCGTTGCGTGGTGCTCGACAAACGGGTGAGTTTCATTGGGGACTCCTTGTCCCCAATTACGGCACTGAATGCGAATAGCTTTAATTCAGCGCGCCGAAGACGTTTTTCAGCAACTCGCTGCCGGCGCCCAGCGGATTGTCGCGCAGTTTCTTTTCTTCTTCGGCGATCATCAGGAACAGCCCGTCCATGGCCTTCTGCGTGACGTAGCTATCAACGTCGGCGTTCTGCTTGTCGATCAGGCCGGCGCTCGCGGCCTTGCCGGCAAACTTGTTGTACTGGTCGGCCAGCTTGAGCTTCTGGGTTTCCTTCTTGACGATGGGCATGAACCTGGCGGTCAGCTGATCGGTCGAGGTGCGCTTGAAATACTGCGTCACGCTGTCCTCGCCGCCGGTCAGGATGTCCTTGGCGTCCTTGATACTCATCTTCTTGATCGACTGGGTGAGGATAGGCTTGGCTTCGGCCACGGCGTTTTCAGCGGCGTGGTTCATCGTTTCGATCAACTCGTCGGCCTGCTTGCCCATACCGAACATGCGCAGCGCCGAATCGGCCTGCTCGAGATAGCCCGGCAGCTTGATCTTGACCTTGTCATTGCCGAGAAAGCCGCCACTCTTGCCGAGCGAGGCCACGGCATAGTCGGCCCCCTTGGCCAACGCTGCCTTGACGCCGGCACTGGCGTCGCCGCTGGAAATGGCGTCGAGCGCCCCGGCCTGGGCGAATCCCACGGTCAACCCGAAAAAAAGGGCAAAAACGGAATGTTTCAAGCCGCGCATGGCATTCTCCCTGAAGTCAAACGATGTCGAGGTGACCGATGCCGGTCGATAGATCGCGGTCCTTCGACTCCTTGCCATGCAGCTTGATCTGCAGGCGCAGGTCGTTGAGCGAGTCGGCGTTGCGCAGGGCGTCTTCGTAGGTAATCTTGCCGGCCTCGTAGAGATCGAACAGCGCCTGGTCGAAGGTCTGCATGCCGAGCTCGCGCGACTTTTTCATGATTTCCTTGATCTCGTGCACCTCGCCCTTGAAGATCAGGTCGGAAATGAGCGGCGAGTTGAGCATGACCTCGATGGCCGCCATCCGCCCGCGGCCGTCCTTCTTCGGGATCAGGCGCTGCGAAACCATGGCGCGCAGGTTGAGCGAAAGATCCATGAGCAGCTGCTGACGCCGCTCTTCCGGGAAGAAGTTGATGATTCGGTCAATCGCCTGGTTGGCGCTGTTGGCGTGCAGCGTAGCCAGGGCCAGATGGCCGGTTTCGGCGAAGGCGATGGCGTAGTCCATGGTGTTGCGGTCGCGGATTTCGCCCATCAGGATGACGTCCGGCGCCTGACGCAGCGTGTTCTTGAGGGCCGGGCCCCAGTCGTCGGTATCGACGCCGACTTCGCGCTGGGTGACGATGCAGTTCTTGTGCTCGTGGACGTACTCGATCGGGTCCTCGATGGTGATGATGTGGCCGTAGGAGTTCTCGTTGCGGTAATCGACCAGCGCCGCCAGCGAGGTCGTCTTGCCGGTACCGGTACCGCCGACGAAGATGATCAGGCCGCGCTTGGTCATCGCCAGATCCTTGAGCACCGGGGGCAAGAGCAGCTCGTCGAGGGTCGGGATGCTCATGTTGATGGTCCGGCAAACGACGCCGACCCGCCCCTGCTGCACCAGCGCATTGACCCGGAAGCGCCCGATACCGGACGGCGAAATGGCGAAATTGCATTCCTTGGTCGCCTCGAACTCGGCGGCCTGGCGGTCATTCATGATCGAGCGCGCCAGCTCGGCCGTGTGCTGCGAAGTCAGAACCTGATTCGAGACCGGCGTGATCTTGCCGTCAATCTTGATGGCCGGCGGAAAGCCGGCGGTAATGAAGAGGTCGGAGCCTTTCTTTTGCGACATCAGACGCAAAAGATCGTGCATGAATTTCATTGCCTGATCGCGTTCCATACTTTCCCCTCGTTTGCTCCGCTCGACACGACGTTGCGCCGGACGAGGTCGATGAGGTTCTGGTCCAGCGTCTGCATGCCGAAATTCTGGCCGGTCTGGATCGCCGAATACATCTGGGCGACCTTGTTCTCGCGAATCAGATTGCGGATGGCCGGCGTGCCGATCATGATTTCATGCGCCGCCACCCGGCCCGTGCCGTCCTTGGTCTTGAGCAGCGTCTGCGAAATGACCGCGCGTAGCGATTCGGACAGCATCGAGCGGACCATTTCCTTTTCCGCCGCCGGGAAGACGTCGACGATGCGGTCCACCGTCTTGGCGGCCGACGAGGTGTGCAGGGTACCGAACACGAGGTGACCGGTTTCGGCCGCGGTGAGCGCCAGGCGGATGGTTTCCAGGTCGCGCATTTCGCCAACCAGGATGACGTCCGGATCCTCGCGCAGCGCCGAGCGCAGGGCGTTGGCAAAAGACAGCGTGTGCGGCCCGACTTCGCGCTGGTTGATCAGACACTTCTTCGATTCATGGACGAATTCGATCGGATCCTCGACGGTCAGGATGTGGCCGTAATCGTTTTCGTTAACGTGATTGACCATCCCGGCCAGGGTCGTCGATTTACCCGAACCGGTCGGCCCGGTGACCAGCACGATGCCGCGCGGATACTCGGAAATTTCCTTGAAAATCTTGGAATGGTCCGGAAGACGGCACCGGCGCCCCGATGCTGGTTGAAGGCATTGACCCGGAAACGGGCCAGATTGGGGATTTCAAAGGAAAAGTCGCACTCCAGCGTCTCTTCGTAAATCTTGCGCTGGCCGTCGTTCATGATGTCGTACACCATGCCGTGAACGTCCTTGTGTTCCATGGCCGGCAGGTTGATGCGCCTGACATCGCCATGCACGCGGATCATCGGCGGCAGTCCGGAGGACAGGTGGAGGTCGGATGCCTTGTTCTTGACGCTGAAAGCCAGCAGTTCGGTGATGTCCATGCGGATCGTCCTCGGAGCGCGTGTATACTTGGTTTGTTGTTAATTCCCAATGGATTATGAGCGCAATCGCCGACAACCTGCAAGCTGTCCAGGCCCGTATCGGCGATGCCGCGGCGCTTGCCGGCCGTTCGCCGGAAAGCATACGCCTGCTGGCGGTGCCAGCGTGCTCGAAGCCGCCGATGCCGGCCAGCTTGCCTTCGGTGAAAACTACGTGCAGGAAGGTATTGAAAAGGTAACGGCGACGACCGGACGCCATCTCGAATGGCATTTCATCGGCCCGCTGCAGAGCAACAAGTCGCGCGCCGTGGCCGAGCATTTCGACTGGGTGCATTCCATCGAGCGCCTGAAAATCGCCGAACGTTTGTCGGCCCAGCGCCCGGCCACGCTGCCGCCCCTGCAGGTCTGCATCCAGGTCAATGTTTCCGGCGAAGCCAGCAAGAGCGGTTGCGCGCCGGATGAAGCGCTGGCCCTGTGCCAGGCTGTCGCTGCCCTGCCCGGTCTCCAGCTGCGCGGCCTGATGGCCATCCCCGAACCGACCGATGACCCGGCCGCCCAGCGTGCCCCCTTCCGTCAAGTCCGGGAAATTTACGACCATATCCGGGCGGCCGGTCTGCCGCTCGATACCCTTTCCATGGGCATGTCCCACGATCTTGAAGCAGCCGTGGCCGAAGGCGCGACCATTGTCCGCATCGGCACGGCCATTTTTGGTGAGAGAAATTACAGATGAAGATTGTTTTCCTGGGTGGCGGCAACATGGCCAACGCGTTGATCGGCGGCATGCTCAAGCAGGGCTTCGCAGCCAGCGACATCGATGTCATCGACCCGGGCGCCGAAGCGCGCACCAAGCTGGCCGCCGCTTACGGCGTCGAGTGTCATGACAGTGCGGTCAGCGCGCCCGCCGGGCCGGACATCCTGGTCCTCGCCGTCAAGCCGCAGCAGATGAAGGAAGCCGTCGCGCCGCTCGTCGGCAAACTGGGCAACGCGGTCGTCATCAGCATCGCCGCCGGCCTTGACATGACGGCCCTGTCGCGCTGGCTCGGCGGCCATCGCCAGATCGTCCGCTGCATGCCGAACACGCCGGCCCTGATCGGCGCCGGCATCACCGGGCTGTGCGCCCTGCCCGAAGTGAGCGCTGACCAGCGCGCTGCTGCAGACCGCGTACTGCGCGCCGTCGGCACCACCGTGTGGATCGAGGACGAGGCGAAGATTGACGGCGTCACGGCCATTTCCGGTAGCGGCCCGGCCTACGTTTTCCTGTTCATTGAGGCGCTACAGCAGGCTGCCGCCGACCTCGGTTTCACCCCCGAGCAGGGTCGCCTGCTGGCCATCGAAACGGTGCAGGGCGCTGCCGCTCTGGCTGCCCAGTCGAGCGAACCGGCGGCTATCCTGCGCGAACGCGTCACCTCGAAGGGCGGCACAACGGCAGCAGCCCTGCAGGTCATGGCCGAACGCGGCGTCAAGGACGGCATCATTTCCGGCTGCATGGCCGCTGCCGCCCGTGGCCAGGAACTTGGCAAAATTCTCGGAGCTGATTGATGCAAGCCATCGTTTTCCTGCTCGACGCTGTCGTCAGCTTCTTTTGCACGCTGTTCCTGCTGCGCTTCATGATGCAGGCGATGCGCGTCTCCTTTGGCGGGCAGATTGGCGATTTCGTCATCAAACTGACCAACTGGGCGGTCAAGCCGCTGCGCCGCATCATCCCCGGCGCCGGCGGTTTCGACTGGGCCAGCCTGGTTGCCGCGTTGGCATTGCAACTGCTGTTCACCGGCATCATCGTCGGCGCATCGATCAGCTTCGGTGAAGTTGATGGCGCCAGCGTGGCGCTGACGATTCTCTGGATTACCGTGCGCGGCCTGCTGCGCCTCTCCGTTTACATCATGATCGGCGCCTTGATCCTGCAGGCCGTGCTGTCATGGGTCAATCCCTACTCGCCGTTGTCGGCGCCGGCCCATCAGCTGACCCGGCCGCTGCTCGATCCGATTCGCCGCATCGTGCCACTGATCTCGGGCATCGACCTGTCGCCGCTGGTCGCCATCCTGCTGCTGCAAGCGCTGCTGATGTTCCTGTGAGCGAGTGGTTCCGGCAGGCCGCGGATGGCCGCATCACGCTGACCCTGCACATCCAGCCCGGCGCCAAGAAGACCGAGTTTGCCGGGCTGCATGGCGACGCGCTAAAAATCCGCCTCGCCGCGCCACCGGTCGACGGCAAAGCCAACGAGGCGCTGGTCAAGTTCATCGCAGAAACGTTGAAGCTCCCGAAGTCGGCGGTCAACCTCAAAAGCGGCCAGACCTCGCGGCGCAAGGTGCTGGAAGTTCAGGGTGCAGAGGTTGGCGCCATTGCTGCTTTCGCCTCGGCGTAAATTCGGGCGCTTAAAGCATCCCGCGTTCGCGGATAAAGGCGATGATTTTGTCCAGGCCTTCGCCCGTTTTCAGGTTGGAAAAGACAAAAGGCCGCTCGCCACGCTGAACCTTGGCGTCGTACGCCATGACCTCAAGCGAGGCGCCGACCATCGGGGCGAGGTCGATCTTGTTGATGACCAGCAGGTCGGACTTGGTGATGCCCGGTCCGCCCTTGCGCGGAATTTTCTCGCCGGCGGCGACGTCGATGACGTAGAGCGTCAGATCGGACAGCTCGGGCGAGAAGGTGGCTGCCAGGTTGTCGCCGCCGGATTCGACGAGGATCAACTCGACATCGGGAAAGGCCCGTTGCAGGCGGTCGATGGCCTCCAGATTGATCGAGGCATCCTCGCGAATCGCCGTGTGCGGGCAACCGCCGGTTTCGACGCCGATGATGCGCTCCGGCGCCAGCGCCGAATGATTGACCAGGAACTTGGCGTCCTCGGCGGTGTAGATATCGTTGGTGACGACGGCCATGTCGATCTGCTCGCGCAAGGCCTGGCACAGGGCGAGGGTCAATGCTGTCTTGCCGGAACCGACGGGTCCGCCGATGCCGACGCGTAAGGCTTGTTTGCTCATGCGTTGAGTGTTTCCAGTTGGGTTTGCAGGTGTTCGTAAACGCCCGGGAGATTGTTCAGGATGTCGCGATTGGCGTAGCGCAGGACGTGCAGGCCGTGGCTTTCCAGTAAGGCTGTGCGCTGGACGTCGTATTCCGGCTGTTCGGCGTGGCTGTCGCCGTCGACTTCGATGACCAGCTTCAGTTCGGCGCAGTAGAAATCGACGACGTAGGGGCCGATCGGTTTCTGGCGGTGGAATTTGTGACCGTGGAACTGACGGCTGCGCAGGACTTTTTGCCAGAGCAGGTTCTCGGCGGGGGTGGGGGCTTTGCGGTTGGCGCGGGCGAAGGTGGTCAGGCGTTTTTCGTAAGGCAGATAACCCAACCCCTCCCCTGCCCTCCCCTTGTCAGGGGAGGGAGTGTTCTGCTCCCCCCCTGACAAGGGGGGGCTGGGGGGGGTTGCCTTTACCATCACCATCTCAAGACCGAAACAACCTTGAATACTGCGTTTCATGCCGCGCACAAGCAATGGCGAAGGCCGGTGTGAAGTTGGACCATTTCGATTTTGGCCAATTTTTCCGGTTGACCGTAGCAATCGGGATTTGCCGCCCGAGATCGGCCAGCAGTCGTTGGCCGGCCGCCTGGCCGAGCGGTACGGCCTTCAAGGCGGCCATCACCTGGTTTTCGGCCCATGACCAAAGGTAGGCTGTAAGCGCGGCTTCCGGGTCGATCTGCCAGGCGGCGGCGATGCCGGACCAGACCGTCGGGAAAGCGACTTCCGGCAGGGCTTCGACCGTGGTTATCACGCCGCCCAGCGAATCGTCGCGCAAGTCACGCAGCAGGCGCCGCATCGAAAAACCCATTTGCGCCGTTTCGGCCCGCAGTTCGGCCGATTCGCGGCTGGCCAGGAATTCGGCGTTGAGGCAGTCGATCTCGGCCGTGTTGCCGGCCGACCACGCGGCCATCAAGGCGACGACCAGCGGCGCCTCGTAGCTGCCGATGCCATGGTGCAGCAGATCGGCGATCCAGCGCCCCGCCCCCGCCTCGTCGCGAATCACGCCGGACTCAACCGCCCATTCCAGCCCCTGCGAATAGGTGTAGGCACCGACCGGCAGGGCCGGGCTGGCCAGTTGCAGCAGGCGGGCGAGTTGCAGCATTGACGAAGCTGGATTCATCCGGTCGCTTGCTGCTTTTTCCAGTCGTCAGTGAGCAGCCCGGCGTAGCCCCAATTCTCGTCGTCGATCTCCTGGATGACGATGTGCGTATGCTCCGGCTTCTTGCCCAGCACACGGGCCAGCGAGTCGGTGATATCACGCACGATTTCTGCCTTTTGTGCCCGGGTGGCACCCTTGGTGATTTGAACGTTGACGTAAGGCATGTCGGTAAATTTCCCGTTTAGCGCGGCTTGAACTGGTGGATTTTCGGCACCGAACGATGCGGGCCGTGACCGGGGTTGTGCAGGTCGGGAGCCGGCTCATCGTCGCCGTGCTGGTGGCCCCCATGCGAACCGTAGGCGCCGGATTCCGGCTGGAACGGCGCTTCGCTTTCCGTCACCGAGCAACCGAGGCCGCGCACCATGTCGGCCAGTACGTGGTCGGTCTGGAAGCGCAGCTTGCCGCCGCTTTCGGTCGGCAGGATCTGCACCGGCACGTGGCGGTTGCCGAGGTGGTAGGCGGCGCGTGCGAAGAGCAGCGGGCTGTCGGCGACGGCTTCGATGAGCATTTCCGGGGCGGCAAGAATCTCGACGACGACCGAACCATCTTCCGCTGCCAGCTTGTCGCCGCCGTGCAGGTGGTCGCCGCGTTCAAGGAAGATACCGGCTTCGGCGCCGGAAGCGAGCGTGACCTTGAGGCGGCTGCGCTTGCGTTCGTCGTAGGCGAGGGCCACCGAGTCGGTGGCGGAGGCGGTGGTACGTTGGTTCAGGATCAGCATGGTCAGAACAGGAAGTAACGTTGCGCCAGCGGCAACTCGGTCGCCGGTTCGCAGACGAGATGTACGCCGTCCGCCTTGACGACATAGGTTTCCGGATCGACGGTGATTTCCGGCGTGGCGCCGTTGTGCACCATGTCGGATTTCTGTAGCTTGCGCGTACCGGAGACGGCAATCAGCGGCTTGCTCAAGCAGAGCGCGGCGACGGCGGGGTTCTTCATAGCTGCCTGCGAAACGAAGGTTACCGAGGTCTTCAGCGCCTTGCCGAAACTGCCGAACATCGGCCGGTAATGCACCGGCTGTGGCGTCGGGATCGAGGCGTTGGGGTCGCCCATGGCGGCGGCGGCGATCATGCCGCCCTTCAGAATCAGCGACGGTTTGACGCCGAAGAAGGCCGGTTTCCACAGCACCAAGTCGGCCAGCTTGCCGACTTCGACGGAGCCGACAGTGTGGGCGATGCCGTGCGTCAGCGCCGGGTTGATGGTGTATTTGGCGATGTAGCGCTTGACGCGGAAGTTGTCGTTGCGGGCGTTGTCTTCCGGCAAGGCGCCACGCTGCAGCTTCATCTTGTGCGCCGCCTGCCAGGTACGGATGATGACTTCGCCGACGCGGCCCATGGCCTGCGAGTCGGACGACATCATCGAGAAGGCACCAAGGTCGTGCAGGATGTCTTCGGCGGCGATGGTTTCGCGGCGGATGCGGCTTTCGGCGAAGGCGATGTCCTCGGCGATACTCGGGTCGAGGTGGTGGCAGACCATCAGCATGTCGAGATGCTCGTCGATGGTATTCACCGTGTAGGGCATGGTCGGGTTGGTCGAGCTGGGCAGCACATTGGGCAGCCCGGCCGCCTTGATGATGTCCGGGGCGTGGCCGCCGCCGGCACCTTCGGTGTGGAAGGTGTGGATGGTGCGGCCCTTGAAGGCACCCAGCGTGGCTTCGACGAAGCCCGATTCGTTGAGCGTGTCGGAGTGGATGGCGACCTGGACGTCCATCTCGTCGGCCACCGTCAGGCAGCAGTCGATGGCGGCCGGGGTCGTGCCCCAGTCTTCGTGCAGCTTGAGGCCCATGGCGCCGGCCTCGACCTGTTCGCGCAGGGCTGCCGGCAGGCTGGCGTTGCCCTTGCCGAGAAAGCCGAGGTTCACCGGGAAGGCGTCGGCCGCTTCGAGCATGCGGTGGATGTGCCACGGCCCCGGCGTGCAGGTCGTGGCGAAGGTGCCGGTGGCCGGCCCGGTGCCGCCGCCGAGCATGGTCGTCACGCCCGAATACAAAGCCTCGTCGATCTGCTGCGGGCAGATGAAATGGATGTGGCTGTCGATGCCGCCGGCCGTGATGATCATGCCTTCGCCGGCGATGACCTCGGTGCCGGGGCCGATGACTATCGTGACGCCGGGCTGGATGTCCGGGTTGCCGGCCTTGCCGATGGCGGCGATGCGGCCGTCCTTGAGGCCGATGTCGGCCTTGATGATGCCGGTCACGGCGTCGACGATCAGGGCGTTGGTGATGACCGTATCGACGGTTTCGGCGGAGACACGCTGGCCCTGACCCATACCGTCGCGGATAACCTTGCCGCCGCCGAATTTCACTTCCTCTCCGTAGATCGTGTGGTCTTTCTCGACCTCGATGATCAGTTCGGTATCAGCGAGACGGAGACGGTCGCCGGTCGTGGGACCGAACATCTCGGCATAGGCTTGACGGGTGATTTTCGTGCTCATAGCGCCCCCTGAATCTGGCCACGGAAGCCGTAAACCTGGCGGTCACCAGCCAGCGCGACCAGTTGCACGGTGCGCGTCTGGCCCGGCTCGAAACGCACGGCAGTGCCGGCGGCGATGTCGAGGCGGAAGCCACGGGCGGCCTCGCGGTCGAAGCTCAGGCCGGCGTTGGTCTCGTAGAAGTGATAATGCGAGCCGACCTGGATCGGCCGGTCGCCGGTGTTGGCGACGACCAGCGTGATGGTCGGGCGGCCGGCGTTGAGTTCGAGTTCGCCGGGTTCGGCGAGGAGTTCTCCGGGGATCATTTCAGCTCCTCAAACAATCGGGTTATGCACGGTGACCAGCTTGGTGCCGTCCGGGAAGGTGGCTTCGACCTGAATCTCAGGAATCAGCTCGGCGATGCCGTCCATCACGTCGGCGCGGGTCAGCACCTGCGTGCCGGCGTGCATCAGCTCGGCCACCGTCTTGCCTTCGCGGGCGCCCTCCATGATGGCGCAGGTGATCAGCGCCACGGCCTCGGGGTAATTGAGCTTCAGCCCCTTGGCCATGCGCCGCTCGGCGAGCAGGCCGGCGGTGAAGATCAGCAGCTTGTCTTTTTCGCGCGGTGTCAGTTCCATGAAGACTCCTCAGGTATTCCAGATTCGGGGGGTAACAGCCGGTCGACCGCAGCAGGCCGGGCGCAGGATGGCCCACAACTCGGCGAACCACAAACGGGCGGCTTCGCTGCTGTCACCGAGGTAACGGGCGACGAGCATGCCGGGCAAGGCGCTCAGGCCATGATTGGCGCCATCGGCGGGGATGATCTTGCGGCAGGCTTCGAGCAGGGCCGCAGCCTGCTGCGGCAATTCGGGAAAGGCGCACAGCAAGGTGCCGCACACCGTAGCGCCAGCCCAGCCGGCCGGGCTGCTCAACATCGCGTCGTTGCCGTCGAAACCGCCGCGCTCAAGCCAGATTGGTTGATTGCTACGGTCAACCCGAAAAAACAGGTCAAAACGACCCTTTTCAAAACGCTCGCCAGCCGCCGCGCGACCGAGGCACAGGATGTCCCAGCCGATATAGCGGCTGTCGGCTGCCAGCGAAACACGGGTTTCCATGCGCGCCCGGGCGCCGTCGAACACGATGGTTTCCTGCGGCAGCCATTCCAGCGTGGCGCCCTCGCCCACGGCAAAAGCGATGCCCTGCGAAGCCTCGGCACCGCCGCTACGATACCACTTGCCCGCCCCCGGCGTCGTCAGTTGGGCATGCGCACCGGCGCCAAGCTCGGCCGAAATGGCCAGATGATCGCCGCCGGCAATGCCCGACGGTGGATGCAGCACGATGGCCTGACAGACCGCATCGCCCTCCGGATACAGCGCCTTCTGCACCCGTAACGGCCCGCGATGCCAATTTTCGCGCAGCACCGTGCGTTCGCCCTGACGGACGAAGCCAAGATGCAACTCGGCATGCCAGCTCGGCGAATGCTCGGGCGGCAACAAAGGGAGGCGCGAGGTCATGCCAGGATTATGAAGGGGCGCCGCGGGCATGCAAATACGCAAGAATGCGCAGCTCGCCAGCCCTGGTGTTGTGCAGCCTCAGACGGCCGAGACGAGCAGTTCCCTGAGTTGGGCGTCTTCGTTCAGGATGTGGCCGACCAGCCAGCTGCGCAAATAGACAAGGATGTCGAAAGGCGCGGTAAGTGGATTATTGTGCAGTTCCTCATAGAACTCGCCCAGCCTTTCCTCGAATTCGCCGTGCTGGGTCTGTTGCTGCTGCAATCCGCCGTAGCCGTAATGCTCCATCATCCGCTCCTCGGCGCGAAAATGGATCTCGACATACTGGTCCAGCGCCTTCAGTACCCGCGCGACTTCTCGGGAACTCTGCTTCGTCGAAACGACTTCAAACAGGTCATTGGTCAGGTCGAACAAATAGCGGTGATGCTCGTCGATAACGTCGATGCCGACCCGCAGGCTATCGTCCCAATGCACCCATTTACTGTCCCGATAGAGCGTTTCGGGAAAATCGAGCATCTGGTTTGGGTCGATGATGTCGTCCCGGTAGAGTTGGCGGATCCGCATGATTTCCGGTAGCGCCTGATCGAATGCGGCAACCACGGCCGGATCGAAATGACTGCCTGAATTGGCGCGAACCCACGCCACAGCCTCTTCGAATGGCCACGGTTCCTTGTACGGGCGAATCGAGGTCAGCGCATCGAAAACATCGGAGACGGCGCAGATTCTCGCCAGCAGTGGAATTGCCTCACCGGCCAGGCCATGCGGATAGCCATTGCCATCCCAGTGTTCATGGTGACAGGCGGCGATATCCTGCGCTGTCTGGATCAGAGTGTCCTCACCGTTGAGCAAGCGCTTGCCAATATCGGTGTGGGTCTTCATGACCTCGTATTCATCCGCCGACAACCGGCCCGGCTTGAGCAGAATGGCATCGGGAATGCCGATCTTGCCGACATCGTGCATCGGCGCGCAAATGCTCAGCAGCTCGCGCGTTTCCGGCGGCAGCCCGAGCGCCTTGGCAATGGCGGTGGCGAAATGCGTCATGCGCATGATGTGCATGCCGGTTTCGTTATCCCGATACTCCGATGCCGTGCCGAGCCGCCGAATGGCATCAGTCCTGGCATCTTCGAGCTCGACCTCACGAACGCGCAGAGTCTCGTTGATCAGGCAGCGGCTCACCAGCATCGAAATTGCGCGAGCCAGATCGGTCATGAATTCGAATTCGACGGCATCGGGCTGCCAGTCGGGTTCGATGAAAATAATCAGGCGGCCGGCGGTATAGCTCTCCCCGTTCAGGGGCAGGACAAAGCATGGCGCATCCGGCGCCAGTTCGGCGACAAGCAAGGGCGGCTGGAGGGAGGCCGGAGTGGCCAGGTAAGCCGCCGTTTCCGGCGCTATCGTGACCGAAGTCCGCTGCCTCGCCTGATCGGCATTGGCCCATACCGGCGGTAGACCATGCTGGGCGATCTGGATCGGTTGGCCGCGCCTGTTGCGCAGCATGATCATGCTCCTGGGCAGAACACGAATGCCGGGCAGGCTTCGCAGCAGATCGAATAACCGGCTCAGCGTATCGTCAAGATCGGTCTCGCCGATCTGAGACAACTCGAAGACCAGGCGACTGATCGCCAGTATTTCCTGATTCTTGTCCATACCAGCCCGGAAGCCCATGAAAAGTGACAGCACCCAAAATGCATCGGGAGCACTGCAGAAAACCGGCAACGAAGACAATGGCGCAGAGGCCTTTGCCGGATTGCCAGCACTCGGTCACTTTACAAAAGGATTCTGGCAAGGGCAACACGAATTTGCCAATTCACTCGCTATTACCGTATTTAACATTTTGTCCAAATCAAACCGCCAACGCCTCCCGCACCCCATCCTGCGGCATCGTTTCGCCCCTGCCGCGCATGATGAACTCGCCGCGTTCCATGAGCAGGTATTGGTCGGCCAGAGATTCGGCGAAGTCGTAGTACTGCTCGACCAGCAGGATGGCCATTTCGCCGGTTTCGGCCAGCATGCGGATGGCGCGTTCGATGTCCTTGATGATTGAGGGCTGGATGCCTTCGGTCGGCTCGTCGAGGATGAGCAGTTTCGGGCCCATGGCCAGGGCGCGGCCGATGGCGAGTTGTTGTTGCTGGCCGCCGGAGAGGTCGCCGCCACGGCGGTGCATCATCTGTTTTAGCACCGGGAACATGTCGAAGATGCGTTGCGGGATGGGCGTGCTGCCGGGTTTGGTGGCGAGGCCCATGAGCAGGTTTTCCTCGACCGTCAGGCGCGGGAAGATCTCGCGGCCTTGTGGCACGAAGCCGATGCCCGCCTTGACGCGTTCGTGCGGCGGCAGGTGGGTGATGTCCTTGCCGTCGAAGGTGATGCTGCCTTCCTTTGTTTTGACGAGGCCCATCAGGGATTTGAGCAGCGTGGTTTTACCGACGCCGTTGCGGCCGAGGAGCGTGGTGACTTCGCCGGTTTTGACCTCGAAGGAGAGGCCACGGAGGATGTGGCTGCCGCCGTAGGCTTGGTGGAGGGTGTCGATTTTCAGCATGCTCGCTGCTCCTTGCAGGGGGGCTTTTTTAGGCTTGGGGTTCCGCCCTTGAGGGGCGTCTCACTTTCTTTTGCTTCGCCAAAAGAAAGTAAGCAAAGAAAAGGCGACCCTGGGTCGGTGCCCGCTGCGCGGGTTCCCTGCGCTACTCGGGACTGGCGGGGGCTGCGGAACTCGGGCTGCGCCCTCAGACAGTCCTCGCCCCTTTTCCGCCAGA
>PHCH01000016.1 GCA_002840785.1 Betaproteobacteria bacterium HGW-Betaproteobacteria-4
CTGACGTTTGACAGCAGCGGCAGCCTTACGCTTGCGTTCGGCGGTGGGCTTTTCGTAAAACTCACGGGCACGCAGCTCGGTCAGCAAACCAGTCTTTTCGACCGTGCGCTTGAAGCGGCGGATAGCAACTTCGAACGGCTCATTTTCCTTGACACGAATGTTCGGCATATAAATCACCCCCTTCCGTTAGGCGCCTGCCAGGTCAAGTAAAAGGCAGTGCGCGCAAAATTTGTTCCGCAGACTTTGCGGGTAGCCGAGCAGTATATGCGAAAAAACCATGTTGTTCCAAGTGTTAAAATCCGCGCCATGCTAGTTCTTGGTATTGAATCTTCCTGCGACGAAACCGGTATTGCGCTCTACGACAGCGAAGCCGGCCTCTTGTCGCACGCCCTCCATTCGCAGGTGGCGATGCACGCCGAGTACGGCGGTGTCGTCCCCGAACTGGCCTCACGCGATCACATCCGGCGTGTCGTGCCGCTTTTGCGCGAGACGCTGGCGCAGGGCAAGCGTTCGCTCGACGAGGTCGATGCCGTGGCCTACACGCGCGGTCCGGGGCTGGCCGGGGCGCTGCTCGTTGGCTGCGCCTTCGCCGAAGCGCTGGCGCTGGCCATCGCCAAGCCGACCATTCCGGTGCATCACCTCGAAGGGCATTTGCTGTCGCCGCTGTTGTCGGCTACGCCGCCGACCTTTCCGTTTGTCGCCTTGCTGGTCTCCGGCGGTCATACGCAATTGATGCGGGTGACCGGTGTCGGCGAGTACGAATTGCTCGGCGAAACGCTGGACGATGCGGCCGGCGAGGCTTTCGACAAAAGTGGCAAGCTGCTTGGCCTGCCTTATCCGGGCGGGGCTTTGCTGTCGAAGCTGGCTGAAGCGGGAACGCCTGGTGTTTATGAATTACCGCGGCCGATGCTGCATTCGGGCGATCTGAGCTTTAGTTTTTCCGGTCTGAAAACGGCTGTTTTGACGCTTGTGCGCGAGCACGCCGACGACATGACCGATACCTTCAAGGCTGATGCGGCACGGGCTTTCCAGGAGGCCATCGTCGAGGTGCTGGTCAAGAAGTCGCTCAAGGCGATGAAGCAGACCGGCCTCAAGCAACTGGTGGTGGCCGGCGGCGTCGGCGCCAACAAGCAGTTGCGGGCGACGCTGGACGACGAGGCGCGGCGCAAGCGGTTCAGCGTTTATTACCCGGAGCTGGAGTTCTGTACCGACAACGGCGCGATGATCGCGCTGGCCGGTTGCCTGCGCCTGCAGGTCGGGGCGCCGGCCAAGGCGGCGGGCAGTTTTGCCATTCAGCCGCGCTGGCCGTTGAGCGAGTTACTGCGCTAATCGCCCGTTACAGCAAGGTTTCAAGGGAATTGCAAGGTCGCCGTCAGGAAGGACTTCGAAAATTGGCCAAATATTCCAGTTGACCGTGGCAATGCCCTTTTTTTAGCTTCTGGCTGTCCTTGCTCGGCGGGAGGGGCAGGCCTCAAGCCTTTTTCTTGCTGCCGATCTTCGATTCCTGGCCGGCCAGCAGGCGCTGGATGTTTTGCCAATGCTTGCCGATCAGGGCCATGGCGATGATGCCGACGACGATGGTCTGGCCGTTGCCGCCGTGCATCAGGCCGGAAATGACCGGGGCCAGACCGGCGGCGACGACGGCGGCGAGCGATGAATAGCGGAAGGCGTAGGCCATGAACAGCCAGGTGCCGGCGACGGCCAGGCCGAGTAGCGGGTCGAGGGCAATGAGCACGCCGGCGGCGGTGGCGACGCCCTTGCCGCCCTTGAATTTGAGGAAAATCGGGTAGAGATGGCCGAGGAAGACGGCGAGCGCGACGAGGCCGATGACGGTGCTCGAGAAGCCCATTTGCTGTGCGATGAAAACGGCGACCCAGCCCTTGAGCGCATCGCCGATCAGGGTGAATAACGCGGCCTTCTTGTTGCCGCTGCGCAGGACGTTGGTGGCGCCCGGGTTGCCCGAACCGTAGCTGCGCGGGTCGGCCAGGCCGAACAGCTTCGACGAAATCATCGCGAAGGGAACGGAGCCGAGCAGGTAGGCGGCGAGCAGGGCCAGAAGCGGAACGAGGGCGTTTTGCATGGTTGGAGTCGGTCGCTGGGGTACAATCGCGGCGGATTTTACACCCGACCGCCAAATGGACATTATTTTCCTCGACGAACTGCGCTTCGCGACACGGTCGACTACGCCGTGGTCGTCGACCGGCTGCGCGCCGACCTGGCGGCCGTGCACTTCAACCTGATCGAGGCGCTGGCCGAGCACGTGGCGAGCTACGTGCTGGAAACCTTCGCCGTGCATTGGGTCCGCGTGTCGGTCGCCAAGCTCGGCATGATGCCGGGCGTCAAGCGCGTCGGCGTCATCATCGAACGCTCGCTCTGAGCATTCTTGCCCCTCCGCCGAGGGCGAGGGGCATTTCGATTTTGGCCATTTTTCCCGGTTGACCGTAGGAATCGCTTTTTCCGCCTAAAACGCCGCCGCGAGCACCGTCATCACGGCAAACCCGGCGGCCAGGCCGGCCGTTCCGGCACCGACTCGCCCCGGTTTGTGTGAGGCCGGAATCATCTCGTGGCTGACCACCCAGAGCATCGCCCCGGCCGCAGCGGCCAGCGCCATCGGCAAGGCGGCGCCGGCGACGGTGCTGGCGATGACCCCGAACAAGCCGCCGACCGGTTCGACCAGCCCGGTGCCCAACGCGATCAAGGCGGCCCGCAAGGGCGCGGCCCCGAGCGCCACCATGGCGCTGGCGACGATCCAGCCTTCCGGGATGTTCTGCAAGGCAATGCCCAGGCTCATCCCGTGGTCGGCGCCGGCCGCCGCCGCGACGCCCACCGCCAAGCCTTCCGGCACGTTGTGAATGGCGATGGCGGCGACGACGAGGGCGACATTGGGCTGCATGCCGCTGCTTTCGACTTCTTCGACATGTTCGTGCGGCAAGCTCCGGTCCAGCATCTGCATGGCCGCGACGCCGGCCAGCAAGGCGCCAGCCGTGGCCATGCCGAGCGACCACACGGCGTCGCTGGCCATCACCGTCTGCACGGCCGGGACGAGGAGCGAGAACAGGCTGGCGGCAAGCATCATGCCGCCGGCCAGGCCGAGCATCGGGGCCATCAGGCGTTCCGACGGACGGCGGAGCATGAGCACGGGAATGGCACCAAGGCCGGTCGCTGCGCCGGCCAGCAAGCTAGCTTCAAGACCCTTGGCGGCCATCGGGTGGGCAGCCAGCCAGTGGATAGCCTGTTCGATGCCGAAGGCGACGGCAATGACGGCCATCGCCATGCCGATCCAGAGGTGGCGACGGGCAGTCGGCCGGGCGTAGTGCTGGATAACGAGTTGGGTCATGGTGGCGCTCCTTTGTCTTGAGTGCCACTTTACGAACTGCGGAGCTATAGTGCCAATCGATTGCTTAAATGCCGTCGATTGTCATTGGCAATCATGCCTTGAGCGCCGCCTCGACCACTTTCGGCTGCAGCGTGCGCAGGATGTCGTGCGGATGAACGCCGACCAGAAAGCCCCGCCGGCCGCCGTTGATGTAGATCAGCGGCAGATCGAGGATGGTTTTTTCGATATGCACCGGCATCGCCTTCTTGGTGCCGAACGGGCTGGTGCCGCCAACGAGGAAGCCGGTGTGGCGGTTGGCGACTTCCGGCTTGCACGGTTCGACCTTCTTGCAGCCGATCTGCCGCGCCAGCTCCTTGGTCGAAACCTTGCAGTCGCCGTGCATGAGGACGATCAGCGGCTTGGCGTTCTCGTCCTCGAAGACCAAGGTTTTGACGACCGCGTGTTCGTCGACATTGAGTTCGCGCGCCGATACCTTGGTGCCGCCGTGTTCTTCGTAGGCGTAGAGATGGGTTGAAAAAGCCACCTTGTTCGCCTTGAGGAACTTGGTGGCCTGGGTTTCGGGGGCGTGTTCGGCTTTGCTCATGGCTGGAATTTTAACCGCGCGGATGGTGCTCTGCGTGCAGCGTCTTGAGCCGTTCGCGGGCGACGTGGGTGTAAATCTGGGTTGTCGAAATGTCGGCGTGGCCGAGCAGCAGTTGCACGACGCGCAGGTCGGCGCCGTGATTGAGCAGGTGGGTCGCGAAGGCGTGGCGCAGGACGTGCGGCGAGAGTTTTTCCGGAGCGATGCCGGCGATCAGTGCGTAGCGCTTGATCAGGTGCCAGAAAGCCTGGCGGGTCATGGCGCCGCCGCGGGCGGTGACGAACAGGTCGTCGCTGTGCTGGCCGTTGAGGATCTCCGGCCGGGCCTCGTTGAGGTAGCGCTGAATCCACTCGATGGCCAGCTGGCCGAGTGGCACCAGGCGCTCCTTGCTGCCCTTGCCGAGCGCCCGCAGGACGCCGTCGGCGAGGCTGACTTCGTGCAGGCGCAAGCCGACCAGTTCGGAGACGCGCAGGCCGGTGGCGTAGATCGTTTCAAGCATGGCGCGGTCGCGCAGGCCGAGCGGAGTGTCGAGGTCGGGGGCGGCGAGCAGGGCTTCGACCTGTTTTTCCGACATGATCTTGGGCAGGCGCGACGGGCGGCTCGGGTTGGCCAGCTTGAGCGTCGGGTCGGCGACGATGCGGCCGCGGCCGAGCTGCCAGCGGTAGAAACGGCGCAGCGTGGACAGGTAGCGGGCCTGCGAACTGGCCCGGGTCTGCCTGGCGAGGTGGGCGATGAAGCCGGTCAGCGTCGTTTCGCGCAGGTCGAGCAGCGGCTCGGGCGCGTTGTTGGCCAGCCACAGCGCGAGGCGGCCGAGGTCGGAGCGATAGCTGTCGAGCGTCGCCTTGGCCAGGCCGTCTTCCAGCCACAGGGCGTCGCAGAAATTGTCGATCTCGGCGAGGTCAGCCGCGTTTGCTGGCAAGTTCGCTGGATTCATGCGTCAACAGCCAGCGCTTCACGTCGAGCAGGAAGCCGCCGCGTTCGCGGGCAAAACCACCGAGCCCGCCACCGGTGGCGACGACGCGGTGGCACGGCACGACGACCGGGTAGGGATTCGAGCCGCAGGCCTGGCCGACGGCGCGGGCGGCGTTTTTGAGGTTTTTGGCCAGTTGACCGTAGGTGTCGGTCCGGCCACTCGGAATGGCCGAAATCTGTTCCCAGACCCGGCGCTGGAAAGCCGTGCCGGCCGGGCGCAGGGGCAGGCCGAAGGTGAAATTCGGGTCGGCGATGTAGGCCTTGATCTGGCGCACGGCTTCGTTGGCGAGCGGGGTGCTGGCAGCGATTTCCGGGCGCGGTTCGAGGAAGTCGATGCCGGTGATTTCATCGTCGTCGCATTGCACCCCGAGGCAGAAGCCGGGGGCGGCGACAACGGCCTGGTAGGTCTGGTTGGCTCGGGTTTTCATGGCGCCTCCGTGGTCATTGCTACGGTCGACCGGAAAAAATGGCCAAAATTCAAAAAGCCGACAAGCCGGTCTGTGCCCGGCCGAGGATCAGCGCGTGCACGTCGTGCGTGCCTTCGTAGGTCGTCACCGATTCCAGATTGACCATGTGGCGAATCACCCCGAATTCGTCGGAAATGCCGTTGCCGCCCAGCATGTCGCGGGCGTTACGGGCGATCTCCAGTGCCTTGCCGGTGCTGTTGCGCTTCATCAGCGAGACCAGTTCCGGCGTTGCGCTACCGTCGTCCATCATGCGGCCGAGGCGCAGCGCACCCTGGATACCCAGCGCGATTTCGCCCTGCATGTCGACGAGTTTTTTCTGGATCAATTGCGTCGCGGCGAGTGGCCGGCCGAATTGCTGGCGGTCGAGCGTGTATTGCCGCGCCGTGTGCCAGCAGGCTTCCGCTGCGCCGAGGGCGCCCCAGGAAATGCCGAATCGGGCTGAGTTGAGGCAGGTAAACGGCCCCTTGAGGCCGCTGGCCTTGGGCAACTGGTTTTCGGTCGGCACGAAAACCTCGTCCATGACGATGTCGCCGGTGATCGAGGCGCGCAGGCTGACCTTGCCCTGAATGACCGGCGCCGACAGCCCGGCCATGCCTTTTTCGAGAATAAAGCCGCGCAAGGCGCCGGCGTCGTCCTTGGCCCAGACGATGAAAATGTCGGCAATCGGCGAATTGGTGATCCACGTCTTGCGGCCGGAAATCCTCCAGCCCCCTGGCACGCTGCGGGCGACGGTGCTGGCACTGGATGGATCGGAGCCCGAGTTCGGCTCGGTCAGACCAAAACAGCCGATCAGCTCGCCCTTGCCGAGCTTCTTGAGGTATTTCTCTTTTTGCTCGTCGGAGCCGAATTCGTAAATCGGCACCATGGTCAGCGAGGACTGCACGCTGAGCAGGGTCCGGTAGGCCGAGTCGACATATTCGACCTCGCGGGCGATCAGCCCGTAGGAAACGTAATTGAGCCCGGCGCCGCCGAACTGCGGCGGCAGCGTCGCGCCGAGCAGGCCCATGTCACCCATCTCGCGGTAGATCGCCGGGTCGGTCGTTTCGTTGCGGAAGGCGTCGCGGATGCGCGGCTTGAGCGCCTTCTCGGCGAAGTCGCGGGCCGCGTTGCGGACTTGCCGTTCGTCGGCGGCCAGCTGGCTGTCGAGGAGGAAAGGGTCTGCCCAGTTGAAAGTCATTTTTTGCATTGGTTTATTTGAAGAAACGCGCGAACCAGCCTTTCGTTTGTTTCTTTTCTTCCTTTTCCTTGATTAGCGAAATCATGTTGTTCTTTACCGCACTGACGTAATCCGCATCGTCGCGCTTGATGTGGCTGATCAGCCAGCGGCTGAGCAACTGATGCAGTTCTTCGCCGACATCATCACCCAGGTCCATGCGCTCCTTGTATTCGGAAAGTCGCCGAATGAACAGTTCATGTACCTTCTTGTGCGGTTTGCAGTACAGGTAGCCAGCTTCTTCCTGCAAGCTTTCTTCAAAGGTGAAATGGGAGAGGGTGTAGTCGAAGCAGCCCTCAACAACCTCTTTGATCGCATCTGTTTTCCCGGCACGTTGGGCTATTTCAAGATCGTTGATGAAGGCAACGATCCGTCGGTGTTGTTGGTCAATGACATCAATGCCGGTATTGAGATCGGCGGTCCAGGTAATGGCCATGCTGTTTTTCCGTTGGCAAGTTCAGACAGGGAGCGTCTGTGAAATGCCATTGTAATACCGGCGGCTGGCCTGTTGGCCGAAGAGGCGCACTGATTCACGGGTTTGTCGTTTCAGGAACGCACATGCCCATCACCCAGAACGATCCATTTCTGGCTGGTCAGCCCTTCCAGACCGACCGGGCCGCGGGCGTGGATCTTGTCGGTCGAGATGCCGATTTCGGCGCCCAGGCCGTACTCGAAACCGTCGGCGAAGCGCGTCGAGGCGTTGATCATGACCGAGGCCGAATCGACCTCGCGCAGGAAGCGCATGGCTTTCGGGTGGTTGTCGGTGACGATGGCGTCGGTGTGGTGCGATCCGTATTGGTTGATGTGGGCAATCGCTTCATCAATGCCTGCTACCACTTTCACCGAAATGATCGGCGCCAGGTATTCGGTGTAGTAGTCCTCTTCCGTCGCCGCGACGGCATTCGGTACGATCGCCAGGGTTTCGGCACAGCCCCGGATTTCGACGCCCTTGCCGGTCAGCATGTGGGCGATCGGCGGCAGCAGCATGGCCGCAACCGAACGGTCGACGAGCAGCGATTCGGTGGTGTTGCACGGCGCGTAACGCTGCGTCTTGGCGTTTTCGACGATCTTCAGTGCCTTGTTCGGATCGGCTTCCTCTTCGAGGTAGACGTGGCAGTTGCCATCGAGGTGCTGGATCATCGGCACCCGCGATTCGGCGAGCAGGCGCGAGATCAGCCCCTTGCCGCCGCGCGGCACGATGACATCGACGAATTCGCGCATGGTGATCAGTTCGCCGACGGCGGCGCGGTCGGTGGTGTCGATGACCTGTACGGCATCGGCCGGCAACCCGGCGGCTTGCAGGCCTTCATGGACCAGCGCGGCGATGGCGCGGTTGGAGCGGATGGCTTCGGAGCCGCCACGCAGGATGGCCGCGTTGCCGGATTTCAGGCAGAGCGCTGCGGCATCGGCCGTCACGTTCGGGCGAGCTTCGTAGATGATGCCGATGACGCCGAGCGGCACGCGCATCTTGCCGACCTGGATGCCGGACGGCTGGTATTTGAACTCGCCCATTTCACCAATCGGGTCGGGCAGCTTGGCGACCTGCTCAACGCCTTCGGCCATGCTGTCGACACCCTTTTCGCTGAGCGTCAGGCGGTCGAGCATGGCGGTTTCCAGCCCGGCAGCGCGGGCGGCGGCCAGGTCTTCCTGGTTGGCGGCGATCAGCGCGGCCTTTTCGCGGCGGATGGCGGCGGCGATGGCGAGCAGGGCGGCGTTCTTTTCGGCGGTCGAGGCCGAGGCGACGCGGCGCGAGGCGGCACGCGCCTGGCGGCCGACGGTCTGCATGTAATGCTTGATATCCATGATGTTCTTCGGGCGGGGCAAAGGAACATTATAGCCAGACAAATAAACGGGAACTTCCAGAACCGGCTAAACTCTTATCCGCAACGACAACAGGGCTTTCCGTCGAGGACAAGATGGCTGAAAAATTGATTTTGCCGACCGAGGTAAAGGTCTGCGCTACATGTAGTTATTGGGATGGCGAACGGCAGGTTGATGCCGAGATGAAGCTGGTGGTGGTTACCGAGAAATGTGCCGGCGAATGCCTGGTACAGGAGAAGAACAAGCCCGGCCTGCACGACGTGCGCCAGGAGCGTTCCTGCCTCTGGGAAGACCTCGAGCCGGACACGCCACCCGAGGACAAGGCCGCCGACAACAAGGCGGCCTAAATTTGTTTGACCGCGGCGAGGCGCAGGCCGAGCCGCAGGAATTCTTCCCAGATGTTGCCGTGACCGATGCCCTTGGCCAGTCGGTCGATTTTTCCGGCATGTTGCAGCGCTGCTTCGAGTGCTACGGTCGACAGGCGTTGCAGGGCCTTTTTCACCGGGTTGGCGCGCGGCCCCCAGACTTTCGCATCCTTGAGCAGCATGTCCACCGGCTTGCCGGCATCCATGCCGGCCCGAATGATGGTCAAGGCCGTCCAGCGTCCGGGCCAGGCGGGCGACGTCGCCCGAGAGTAGCGCCTCGCGCAGGCCGTCGATGTCGTAGCGGGCGACATTGAGCACGGCATCGCGAATCTGCGCCATGCTGAGCTGGCCGGCCGGGTAGAGCAGGCCGAGTTTCTGGATTTCCTGATGGGCGGCGAGCAGGTTGCCTTCGACCCGCTCGGCGATGAACTTGAGGCTTTCGAGGTCGGCGCTCTGCTGCTGACGGCGCAGGCGGCCGGCAATCCAGCCGGGCAGTTCGGCCAGCGGCGGGGCCATGAGCTTGATCGCCACGCCGGCATTGACCAGAGCAGTGAACCAGACGGCCTTTTCCTCGCGCCAGTCGAGCTCGGGCAGGGTGATGAGCAGCAGATTGTCCATCGACAGGTTCTGGCACCACTGCTGCAGCGCCGCGCTGCCTTCCTTGCCGACCTTGCCGGTTGGAATGCGCAGGTCGATCATCTTTTTATCGCCGAACAGCGACATGTTGCCGCCGGCGGCAAGCAATGTTCCCCAGTCGAACTGCGGCAGCACGGTCAGCACTTCGCGTTCGCTGTAGCCCTGCTGGCGCGACTTGGCTCGGATGGCGTCGGCGGCTTCGATGACGAGCAACGGGTCGTCGCCGTACAGGACATAAAGCGGCCGCAACTCGCGTTCGAGGTGGCCCGCCAGTTGTTCGCCCTTGAGCAGCATTACTCGCTGTCTTCAGCTGCGTCGGGGTTTTTCGGCTTGATGATGCTCAGTCGGCGCATGATCTGGTTGACCAGATCATTGGTCATGTCGCGCCAGAGCAGGCCTTCTTCAAGATCCTTGGCGAGAATGTTCGAGTCGTCGAAGGAAATGTCGCGGGTCAGCGCCACCTCGTTGGGCGGAACCAGCACCTGCCCCTTCTGGTTGACGACCCGGAAGGTGTAGGTCAGCTGCAGCCGGTATTCGCGCACACGACCCTGGGCATTGACGCTGAGGATGGTCTTCAGCCGGTTGTCACCCAGTTGCTGGAAGATGGCATCGGCCGCCTTGGCGTCCTCGACGATCTGCGTGCTGCCGCTGGCGGTGATGTAGCGCCGCAGCCAGATGTTGACGTCAGCCGTGTCCGGCAAGGCGATGTACATCGTCTTGTAAGGCAGGTTGCCGCTGCCGACGCCGCGCAGATGGAAGCCGCAGCCAGTGATGGCGACGGCGAGGACCAGAGCGAACAGCAGGCGGAGCGGCGAGCGCATGGCGGCTTTCCTCAGACGACGATATTGACCAGACGGCCCGGTACGACGACAACCTTCTTCGCCGGCTTGCCTTCCATGAACTTGACGGCGCCTTCGGAGGCCAGCGCAGCGGCTTCGATGCTCGCCTTGTCGGCCTCGGCAGAAACGCGGATGGAGCCGCGCAGCTTGCCATTGACCTGCACCATGAGCTCGATCTCGTCCTGCTTGAGGGCGGCCGGATCGGCTTTCGGGAAGGCAGCCGAGCCGGCATCCTGACCCGGCTTCAGCTCGGCGTAGAGCGCCTGGCCAATATGCGGGACGATGGGGAAGAGCAGCAGGGCGATGCTTTCCAGCGTTTCCTGGGCCAGCTGGCGGCCGGTGGCGTCGGACAGGTCGCACTTGTCATAGGCGTTGAGCAGTTCCATGACGGCGGCGATGGCCGTGTTGAACTGCTTGCGCCGGCCGTAATCGTCGGCCACCTTGCCCATGGTCTGGTGCAATTTGCGGCGCAGATCGGCTTGCACGGTCGACAGGGAATTTTGCTCAAAATTGGCATCGACGAGGCCGGCCTGCACGTGATCGTAAGTCGTCTTCCACAGGCGGCGCAGGAAGCGGTAAGCCCCTTCGACGCCGGCGTCGGACCATTCCAGCGACTGGTCGGGCGGCGAGGCGAACATGATGAACAGGCGGGCCGTGTCGGCGCCGTACTGGTCGATCAGGGCCTGCGGGTCGACGCCATTGTTCTTCGACTTCGACATTTTCTCGGTGCCGCCGATGACCACCGGCAGGCCATCGGCCTTCAGCGTGGCGCCGGTCGGGCGGCCCTTTTCGTCGGTGACGACGTCGACATCGGCCGGGTTGATCCACAGCTTCTTGCCGCCGTCCAGTTCACGGAAGAAGGTCGGGGCGACGACCATGCCCTGGGTCAGCAGGTTGGCGAACGGCTCGCCGAGGTCGCCGATCAGGCCGACATCGCGCATCAGCTTGGTGAAGAAGCGCGAATACAGCAGGTGAAGGATGGCGTGCTCGATGCCGCCGATGTACTGGTCGATGCCGCCCTTGCACCAGTAGGCGACGCGTTCGTCGACCATGGCCGTGGCGTTGTCGGGGCAGGCGTAGCGCAGGAAGTACCACGACGACTCGAAGAAAGTGTCCATGGTGTCGGTTTCACGGCGGGCGTCGCCTCCGCACTTCGGACACTTACACTCGTAGAACTCGGGCATTTTGGCCAGCGGTGAGCCGGCGCCGGTGATCTCGACGTTTTCGGGCAGAGTAACCGGAAGCTGGTCGTCGGGCACCGGCACGTCGCCACAGGTCTTGCAGTGGATGATCGGAATCGGGCAGCCCCAGTAGCGCTGACGGGAAATACCCCAGTCGCGCAGGCGGAATTGCACTTTCTTGTCGCCGAGGTTCTGGGCGGCGAGGTCGGTGGCAATGGCGTCGACGGCAGCTTCGTAAGCGAGGCCGTCGTACTTGCCGGAATTGACCAGCTTGCCTTTGACCTTGTCGGCGTACCACTCGGCCCAGACTTCATGGCTGAACGAGGTTTCGCCATCGACGGCGACGACTTGCTTGATCGGCAGGTTGTATTTCAGGGCAAAGGCGAAGTCGCGCTCGTCGTGCGCCGGCACGGCCATTACGGCACCATCGCCGTAGCTCATCAGCACGTAATTTCCGACCCAGACTTCGACCTGCTGGCCGGTCAGCGGGTGGGTGACGTAGATGCCGGTCGGCATCCCCTTCTTTTCCATCGTCGCGATGTCAGCTTCGGCGACGCCGCCCTTTTTGCATTCCTCGATGAAGGCGGCAAGTTCGGGATTGTTGGCGGCAGCCTTGGTGGCCAGCGGGTGCTCGGCAGCGACGGCGACGAAGGTGACGCCCATGATGGTGTCGGCGCGGGTGGTGAATACCCACAGCTTTTCGTCGGCATTGTCGGCCAGCGGGAAGGCGAAGCGCACGCCGGTGCTCTTGCCGATCCAGTTCTTCTGCATCAGGCGCACTTGTTCCGGCCAGCCCGGCAGGTTGTCGAGTTCAGTCAGCAGTTCTTCGGCGTAGGCGGTGATCTTCATGTAATACATGGGGATCTCGCGCTTCTCGATGAGCGCGCCGGAGCGCCAGCCGCGGCCGTCGATGACCTGCTCGTTGGCGAGCACGGTGTGATCCACCGGGTCCCAGTTCACGGTGCCGAGCTTCTTGTAAACCAGGCCTTTTTCGTAGAGGCGGGTGAACAGCCACTGTTCCCAGCGGTAGTACTCGGGCGTGCAGGTGGCGAATTCGCGTTCCCAGTCGATGGCGAAGCCGAGCGACTTGAGCTGGGTCCGCATGTAGTCGATGTTGGAATAGGTCCACCCGGCCGGCGGCACGTTGTTCTGCAGCGCGGCGTTCTCGGCCGGCATGCCGAAGGCGTCCCAGCCCATCGGTTGCAGGACGTTGTAGCCCTGCATCTTGTGGAAGCGGCTCAGCACGTCGCCGATGGTGTAGTTGCGGACGTGGCCCATGTGCAGCTTGCCCGACGGATACGGGAACATCGACAGGCAGTAGTACTTGGGCTTGGTGGTGTCTTCGACGGCGCGGGCGGCGCCGGTCTTGTTCCAGTGGTCCTGGGCGGCGCGCTCGATGTCGGCCGGGGTGTATTTGTCCTGCATGGGCATGGCGGGGTTCATTCGCTGAAAATCGGTGAGTAACCGCGAATTATACCGGTTGATCCCGACTCGTCGGCGATGCTGCCAAGGCAGGCGCCTGAGCTTTTGATTTTGGCTCTTTTTTTCGGTTGACCGTAGCAAGTCCGGCCTGGGGCGGCAAGAAGCTCAGTGACCGGGTGCGGCCGATGCGGAGCCTGCACGCTCCGCATCGGCTGTTACTGCTTTATTGTCGCCCGGTCACGCTGCTTTTTTTTGCTGGTAGATGCCTTCCCAGGTGTTCTGCCAGTAGCGGTAGGCGTTCTGGGTGGCGGCCAGCGAGAGCAGGGACATCCGGGACTGGTGGCGCCACATCCAGGAGAGCTGCGGGGCGGGGGCCAGGCTGTAGGACTGGACGTTGCCGACTTCGTCTTCGACGATGACCAGGAAACGGTCGATGGCCAGGCCCCAGTAGGCGGAGCCTTCGGTTTGGCCGGTGAGATACTCGGCTTCGCTGACGGCGCGGCGCCACAGCTTGAGCGCGAGCTCGTCGCTGATGCCGGCCTTGCGGGCGATCCAGGGCAGGATCTTCGGTGCATTCATGTTGTTCATGCTGATTCTCCTTTTACTACGTGTAGCGGTAGCTACTGCTGTTAAGACTGCCTTGTGGGCTAATAGTTTTGTGCACTGCAATATATTTTAGGCCAGTATACGTGTGCACTCGGTTCGTGACTGTGAAAAAATGCACGCGATTGTAGTTTTCGTTGTACAAATGCAACTAATTGGTAAGACCAATTTACCGGGTTTGGCCCGGACTATTTTAGAGACTTCATGTCCGATCTCCTCGCAAATCTGAATTCGCCGCAACTTCAAGCGGTTACCTTGCCACCTGTGCACGCCCTGATCCTGGCTGGGGCGGGAAGTGGTAAGACCCGGGTGCTGACCACCCGCATTGCCTGGCTCATGTCGACCGGCCAGGTCGGGCCGCACGGCGTGCTGGCGGTGACCTTCACCAACAAGGCGGCCAAGGAGATGACGGCGCGGCTATCGTCGCTCGTGCCGATCAACACGCGCGGCATGTGGATCGGCACCTTCCACGGCCTGTGCAACCGCCTGCTGCGGGCGCATTACCGCGAAGCCGGGCTGCCGCAGACCTTCCAGATCCTCGATTCGGCCGACCAGTTGGCGATGGTCAAGCGGCTGCTCAAGAACCTCAATGTCGACGACGAGAAGTATCCGCCACGCGAGTTGTGCCACTTCATCAACGCCCATAAAGAGCAGGGTCTGCGGGCGGCACAGGCCGAGGTTTACGACAATTACACGCAAAAACGCGTCGAGTTGTACGCCGAATACGAGAACCAGTGCAACCGCGAAGGCGTCGTCGACTTCGCCGAACTGCTCTTGCGCTGCTATGAATTGCTGCAGCGCAACGAACCTTTGCGCAAGCACTATCAGGATCGCTTCCGCTACATCCTGGTCGATGAGGTGCAGGACACCAACAAGCTGCAATACGCCTGGCTGAAACTGCTCGCCGGCGGTGGTGCCGTGGTTTTTGCCGTTGGCGACGACGATCAGAGCATCTACGCCTTCCGTGGCGCCGAAGTCGGCAACATGCGCGAATTCGAGCGCGATTACGCCGGCGACAATGTGATCCGCCTTGAACAGAACTACCGTTCGCACGGCAATATCCTGACGGCGGCCAACGCCATCATCAAGAACAACCGCGAGCGGCTGGGCAAGAATTTGTGGACGGATGCCGGCGAAGGCGAGCTGATCCGGGCCTTCGAGGCGTATTCCGATCTCGACGAGGCGCGTTTCGTCGTCGAGGAAATTCGCGAACTGGTCCGCGATGGTATTTCGCCGACGCAGATCGCCCTGCTTTACCGCTCCAACGCCCAGTCGCGCGTGCTCGAAAACGAGCTGTTCACCAAAAACGTGCCGTACAAGGTCTATGGCGGCCTGCGCTTCTTCGAGCGGCAGGAAATCAAGCACGCCCTGGCCTATCTGCGCCTGCTCGGCAATCCGGACGACGACACGGCTTTCCTGCGCGTCGTCAATTTCCCGACCCGCGGCATCGGCGCCCGTTCGCTCGAAAACCTCCAGGCAACGGCGCATCAGACCAATTCCAGCCTGTACAACGCGGCAGCCTCGCTGACTGGCAAATCCGGGCAGACGGTCGGTGCCTTCATCCGCCTGATCGAGCAACTGCGCGTCGAGACCGAAGGCTTGCCGCTGCCGGAAATGGTCGAGCACATCATCGAGAAATCCGGTCTGGCCCAGCATTACCGGACCGACAAGGAAGGCCAGGACCGGCTGGAGAACCTGGACGAACTGATCAACGCCGCCGCCACTTTCATCGACGATGAAGGCGCCATCGGCGAAGGCGGCGCGCTGGTTTCCTTCCTGACTCTGGCCTCGCTGGAAGCCGGCGAGCATCAGGCGGGCGAGGGGCAGGAGGCGGTGCAACTGATGTCGGTGCACGCGGCCAAGGGCCTGGAGTTCGATGTGGTTTTCATCACCGGCCTGGAGCAGGGGCTGTTTCCGCACGAAAACTTGATCAATGCCGGCAAGGACGGGCTGGAGGAGGAGCGTCGGCTGATGTATGTGGCGGTCACCCGCGCCCGTCAGCGCCTTTACGTTTCGTGTGCGCAGACCCGCATGCTGCATGGCCAGACGCGCTATTGCGTGCCGTCGAGTTTCCTCGATGAAATCCCCGGGCAACTGCTGCTCAAGCTCAACAAGAAGGCGGCGCCGGCGGCGGCCTTCCCGGCTTTCGGCTCGTTCGGCGGCGGCTATGCCGAGCCGGTGGCAGCCGGCGGCCTGCGCATCGGGCAGACCGTCGAGCACGCCAAGTTCGGCATCGGCGTCATCGTGTCGACCGAAGGGCGGGGCGCCGATGCGCGCGTCCAGATCAATTTCGGCGGCAGCGGCATGAAGTGGCTGGCGCTCGAATACGCCAAACTGACGCCGGTTTGAGCATTTCCGGCGATTGCTACGGTCAACCGGGAAAAATGACCAAAATTCAAATCGCCGGACGGTAGATCACCGGCCGGCACGGTGATAACCTCGTTGTCTCGCAAAAATAAGCAGACAACGAGGAGATTCCCGATGCCCCATGCCATTCGACTTCATCAAAACGGCGGCCCGGAAGTGCTGTCCTGGGAAGCCGTCGATGTGCCGGCACCCGCCGCCGGTGAGGCGACGGTTCGCCACCACGCAGTCGGCCTCAATTTCATCGACGTCTATCATCGCACCGGCCTCTATCCGGTCACCCTGCCCTCCGGCATCGGCATGGAAGGCGCCGGGGTGGTCGAGGCGGTTGGCGAGGGCGTCGGCGAACTTAGGGTCGGCGACCGCGTCGCCTATGCCGGCGGGCCGCTTGGCGCCTACGCCGAAGTCCGCAATATTCCGGCCCATCGCCTGCTCAAACTGCCCGACGCCATCCCGTTCGAAACCGGCGCGGCGATGATGCTGCAAGGCCTGACGGCGGCCTACCTGCTGCGCAAGACTTTCCGCGTGCAGCCGGGCGATGCCGTGCTGATCCAGGCCGCAGCCGGCGGCGTCGGGTTGATCGCCTGCCAGTGGGCGCGGGCCCTTGGCGCAACGGTGATCGGCACCGTCGGTTCGCCGGCCAAGGCCGAACTGGCCAAGGCGCACGGCTGCCATCACGTGATCAACTACAGCACCGAGAATTTCGCCCAGCGCGTCCGTGAAATCACCAATGGCGAAGGTGTCGCAGTGGTTTATGACGGCGTTGGCAAGGACACTTTCGCCGGCTCGCTCGACAGCCTGCGGACCCGGGGCATGATGGTTTCCTTCGGCAATGCGTCCGGCCCGGTGGCGCCGCTCGACCTCATCGCGCTGTCGCAAAAGGGTTCGCTGTTCGTCACCCGGCCAACCCTGCTGCATTACACCACCAAGCGCGACGAGCTCGTCGCCCTGGGCAGCGAACTGTTCGATGTCGTCGTTTCCGGGCAGGTGAAAATCGAGGTCAATCAGACCTACGCCCTGAAGGACGCCGGGCAAGCGCATCGTGACCTCGAAGCACGCAAGACGACGGGTTCCACCATCCTGCTGCCATGATGGCCAAACTGAAAGCCGGACTGCTCTCGCTGCGCGACCTGTTCGCCACCGCCTGGTGGATCGTCCTGCTCGCCGGGATCGGCTTTGTCATCGCCTACCAGTTCGTCGAGCCGGCGCCGCCGAAGAAGATCGTCATCAGCACGGGCAGCGAAAGCGGCGCTTACTACCAGTTCGCCCAGCGCTACGCGAGCATCCTGGCCAAGAACGGCATCACGCTCGAAGTCCGTTCGTCGGCCGGTTCGCTGGAAAACCTTGAACGCCTGAAAAACGACGAGGTGCAGGTCGGCTTTGTCCAGGGCGGGGTCGTGCCGGCCAAGGAAGACCCGGATGCCGAGGACGATTCGGGCCTGCTCTCGCTAGGCAGCGTCTTCTACGAACCGGTCTGGGTTTTCTACCGTGGCGACAAGGATCTGACCCGCCTGACCGAGTTGCAAGGCAAGCGCATCGCCATCGGCCAGGAGGGTTCGGGCGTGCGCCAGCTGGCGCAGCAACTGCTCGACGCCAACGATATTCCGGCCGGCCCCAATCTCGTTCCGCTGGCCGGCCTCCTGGCTGCCGAAGAGCTGCAGCAGGGACGTATCGACGCCGCCTTCATCATCGCCGCCGAAAGCGCCCCGGTCGTCCAGGTGCTGATCCGTTCGCCCGGCGTCAAGCTCATGAGCTTCGCCCAGGATCGCGCCTACCAGCGCCGTTTTCCCTTCCTGACCAAGCTCACCTTCCCGCGCGGCGTCGCCGATCTGGTCCGCGACTTTCCGCCCGACGACATCAAGGTGCTCGCCCCGACGGCCAACCTGATCATCCGCGACGACCTCCATCCGGCCCTGCAGACGCTGCTCCTGCGCACGGCCAGCGAGGTTCATGGCAAGTCCGGATTCTTCCAGGATGCCGGCGAATTCCCGGCCTACATGGACCAGATGCTGCCGCTGTCGCCCGATGCGGCGCGCTATTTCAAGTCCGGGCCGCCCTTCCTGCAGCGTTACCTGCCGTTCTGGCTGGCCGTTCTGGTCGACCGGCTGATCGTCCTGCTGGTGCCCGTCTTTGCGCTGCTCATCCCGCTGCTCCGGGTGGCGCCGGCGATCTACACCTGGCGCGTGCGCTCCAAGGTTTTCCGCATCTACGGCGAACTCCGCTTCCTTGAAGACGACCTGAAAAACCATTTCGATCCGGCCAAACAGGCCGACTACCGCAGCCGGCTCGACGCGCTTGAAGACGAAGCCAGCGCCCTGCACATTCCGCTCGGCTTCACCGATCTGGTCTATACCCTGCGCGAACACGTCAATCTGGTTCGCCACATTCTCGATAAAAAGGAAGCCTCGGCATGAAAGCGTTTCTCGTCGCCAATCCCAAGGGCGGTTCCGGCAAAAGCACGCTGGCCACCAACCTGGCCGGCTATTTCGCCAGCCGGGGGGCGGAGGTCATGCTCGGCGACATCGACCGCCAGCAATCGTCGCGCGAATGGCTCGGCATCCGCCCCTTTGCCCTGCCCACCATCGACACCTGGGCGGTCGGCGAGGACAAGATTTCGCGGCCGCCCAAGGGCACCACGCACGTCGTCCTCGACACCCCGGCCGGCCTGCACGGCAAGATGCTCGAGCGCGTTCTCAAGCTGTCGACGCGGGTCATCGTGCCGGTCCAGCCGTCAATGTTCGACATGCTGGCGACGCGCCATTTCCTGACCGAACTGCTCTCCGAAAAGGCCGTCCGCAAGGGCAAGGCCGACGTCGCCGTGATCGGCATGCGGGTCGATGCGCGAACCCGCGCCGCCGGCGAACTGGAGCGCTTCTTCGCCACCTTCGAGCTGCCCGTGCTGGCCTATCTGCGCGATACGCAGACCTATGTCCAGGCGACCGCCGCCGGCATGACCATCTTCGACCTGCCGCCGTCGCGTGCCGAACGCGACATCGAGCAATGGCAGGCGATCATCGACTGGGTCGAGGCCAATTAGCCTTTCCTGCGGTCAACCCGGCTTGCTACGGTCAACCGTAAAAAAAGCCCAAAAGCGAAATCAGGCCGATTCGGCCTTGACCGCCAGCCACTGCTCCAGCTTGGCGTAGAGCAGCGCCGGCTTGACCGGCTTGGCGATGAAATCCGACATGCCCGACGCCAGGCAGCGCGCCCGGTCCTCGGCAAAGGCATTGGCCGTCATGGCCAGGATCGGCGTCGTTGCGTAGCCGGGCAGGCGGCGAATATGCTCGGTGGCCTGCAGGCCATCCATGTTTGGCATCTGGATGTCCATGAGGATCAGGTCGTAGTGTTTTGCGGCGGCGCGTTCGAGGGCGACGGCGCCGTCATCAGCGACATCGATGACCAGTCCGGGCAGGTATTGCAGCAATTCCAGCGCAACCTCCTGGTTGATCGGCTCATCCTCGGCAAGCAGGACGACCTTGCCGGTGAAGTCCTTGCTCACCGGGCCGGTCTGCTCCGTGGGCAACTCGGCCGCCCCTGGCGCCGCCCTGTCGAAAACCATGGTCAGCGTGAATGTGCTGCCCGCGCCCGGCGTGCTGGCGAGTTCGAGGCTGCCGTTCATGAGCCGCACCAGTTTTCGGACAATGGCCAGGCCCAGGCCCGTGCCGCCATGCTTGCGGGTGGTTGAGCCATCGGCCTGCTCGAAGGGCGAGAAAATCCGCTCCTGCGCCTCGGGGGCTATCCCGATGCCGGTGTCGGCGATGATCAGGCGGGCTGTCAGCGTGCTTGCCGCCTCGGCCACCGTTGTGGCGCGGATGGCGATACCGCCCTGCTCGGTGAATTTGACCGCGTTGTCCACCAGGTTGAGCAAAATCTGCTGCAGGCGCAGCGGATCGCCGAGCAGCCTGGCCTCGGCCAGGTGCGGGTCGATGTCGATGTCGAATTGCAGCCCCCTGGCCGCCACCTTGTCGCCGACCAGGCTCTCGATATTGGCGACGATGCTGCCCAGGCGCAGCGATGTCTTCTCGAGTTTCAGTCGCTCGGCATCGATTTTCGACAGGTCGAGAATGTCGTTGAGCAGGCAGAGCAGGTGGCCGGCCGCCTTGTCGATCTTGCCCAGCTTGTCGCTGAGCGCCGGGTCGGTGCTGCGTCGGCTCAGGATGTGCGTCAGGCCGATGATGGCGTTCATCGGCGTCCGTAGCTCGTGGCTCATGTTGGCCAGGAAGGTGCTCTTGGCGCGATAGGCTGTTTCGGCTTCCTCCTTGGCCAGTTGCAGGTCGGCCGTGCGCATGGCAACCAGCTCTTCGAGGTGGGTGCGGTGGCGCTCCAGTTCGGCCTCGGCCTGCTTGTGCTTGGAAATGTCGATGATGATCCCGATCACCGCCGGCTGCCCTTCGTAATCGACGGCGGTACCGAAGACCTCGACATCCAGCTTGCTGCCATCCTGGCGCTGGCCGGTAAAACCGTAGTGCAGCGCCTCGATTTCACCTCTCTCCCGCCGGCGGACGTTGTCGGCAACTTTCTGCCGGTCCTCCGGGGCGACCAGGTCGATGACCGCTATCCGGTCGATGATGTCCTCCGGCGACGGGTAGCCGAAGATCCTGGCAAACCACGGATTGACGTAGCGGAAACGCGGCCCCTGGATGATGTAAACGCCGGCCAGGGACTGCTCGACCAGGCCACGGAATTTCCGCTCGGCCGAGCGCAGCTCATTTTCCGCCTGGACCCGCTTGGTGATGTCGTGGCCGACCATGACCAGCGCCTGCCGGCTGCCGTCGGCGGCAAACAGCGGCACCTTGGCAACCTCGAAAACCTGCTCGTTGCCGTCGCCATCAAGAAAAATCAACTCTTCGTCAAGCCGGCCGCCGTTGCCCCAGGTCCGCTCATCCGAGGCGTCGAGCAGGGTCAGCGGCGCCGTGTCGAATTTGCCCGAGGCGGCCAGCTCCTGGCTGGTCGAGCCGCGGTAGTCGGTGTTGCTCAGGCCGAGCATGTGGAGCAGGGTGCTGTTGGCTTCCGTCCACCGGCCGGTGCCATCCTTCAGGCAGACGATGTCGGGCAGCGTGTCGATCAAGGTGCGCAGGCGTTTCTCGTTCCGGCGCAGGCGCTCTGCGTAGTTGGTGATGTGCCGCCGGTAGCCGTTGTTGCGCAGCACCCAGAAAAACACCCCGAGGCCGCTCAGGATTCCGCCGATGGCGACGCTGAGCGGCAGCGCCATGGAGTTGCTGCGATCGAAGTCCGGGCTGCTGCAGAACAGGGCCATCCACCGGTGGCCGCCAAATTCGATGGGCAGCGTTACGTGTTGGCGCCCGTGGGTGTTTATCTTTTTTTCCAGGCGCGAATCAAAAAGTAGGTTTTCCGGCGCCTCTGCCATGTCGTACAACTCGATCTCGACGTCCTTGTTGCCGGGGTTGAAGATGCTGCCGAGCAGATCGCGGGCGCGGAAAGCGGCATAGCTGAAGCCGCGCAGCTTGGCCCGGCGTTGGTCGACGCTGTCGTGGGCCTGGCCGCTTTGAAATACCGGCATGTAAATCAGGAAACCCGGCTGGGGCTCCCCGTCATTTTCCTGAAGGAGCGTGATTTTTCCCGACAGGGCAGGTTCGCCGGTGTCCCGTGCCCGCGTCATGGCAATGCGGCGAACCGGTTCGGAGAACATGTCGTAGCCGAATGCGCGTTGATTGATTTCGGTGAATGGTTCGAGAAACACGATGCTGCTGTACAGCTCGCGTGCGCCGTTGGGCTTGATCGCGTAGTTCGGGAAGCCTTCGTGGCGGACGGCTTGCTCATGCGTCGCCCGGTCGTGCGGCTGGATCATCAGGGCAAAGCCGGTGGCCTGGACGCCGGGCAGGGTCTTTTCGAGTTGCAGGTTGCGCACGTAACTCTGCCATTCGTCCCGCCTGACGCCATCGCTTGCCTCGACGAAGGCAGCCGCGCCGCGCAGGACCTGGGCGTGGGCCTGCAGGCGAAAGAGCAGGGCGCTCCTTTCGTGTTCGGCCCGGTACAGGAATCGCTGATAAATCCGTTCCTCGGTGCTGTGCCGGACGATGCCGTAGAGCACCGCCGTGACGGCCAGAATGATGCCCAGCGCAATCCAGGCGCCCCCTTCGCGCAGCAAAAACTGCGGAAGATGGCGGCCCCTTTGCATGTTGTCGAGCGGAATCGGCCGGGCTTTTTCCATTGTTGTGTTTTGGGTCGAACTGTTCTTACGATAGCACTTCCGGGGGAGGGGTGGGCCGGGTTGATTGGCTCAATGCAGGCCCTCGGTGAGGGCGTCGGTTACCGCCTTGTCGGCCAGTTCCTCGATGAACCAGAGGAGCGCCTTGCCATCCTGCCGGGTGCGCCAGGCGGTATGCAGCGGGATGGCCGGGCGCGCCGTGGCCAGTTCCTTTTTCACCAGTCGCCCGGCGGCAATCTCCGGCTCGGCCAGCCAGCGTGGCAGATGGCCGATGCCCAGCCCGGCGACCTGCGCCGCCACCTTGGCGCGAATATCGGGAACGCGCAGGACGTCCTGTCCTTCAAGCAGGCCGACTGTTCTGGCATCGAGTTCCTGCGAGGTGTCGGCGATGACGATGGCGCGGTGGCGCAGCAGTTCGCTGGCCGGGATGGGGCCTTCCCGGTCGGCTAGCGGATGTTCCGGGGCGACGGCGAAAACGAAATCGGTGCGCGTGCACAGAAGGTGCGTGGAAAAGCCGCTGCGCGAAGGCGGGTCGCCCGGCGCGCCGATGGCAAGATCGGCCCGGCCGGTCGTCAGGGCATCCCAGGTGCCGCCGAGGACTTCGTTGGAAATCCGGATCTGGGTACCGTGTCCGGCCGCGTAAAAGCGTTTGAGCAACGGGAAGATGCGCTCGATCGGAATGACCGCGTCGAGCGCAATGCGCAGTTCGGCCTCCCAGCCGTCGGCGATGCGCAGGACGCGGCGCTCCAGTTCGCTGGCGGCGCGCAGCAGGTGGCGGCCGTCGTCGAGCAGCGTGCGCCCGGCTTCATTGAGCGTGGCGCGCCGGCCTTCGCGTCGGAACAGCGTGATGCCGAGATCGCATTCGAGTTTGGCCACAGCATGCGACAGCGCCGAAGGCACGCGATGCAGCGAAGCGGCGGCCGCGGTGAAGCTGCCGAGGCGTTCGATGGCGTCGAGAATGAGCAGTAGATCGAGCGATATTTTCATATGAAAAATATTAACCGATAGCCTCGCAATTATTCGCTATTTTTTGTTGAACACCATGAATAACATGGTGACTAATCAATACGATCCATTCACAAGGAGACTGCAATGATCCACCTTCGCCCTTCTGCCGAACGCGGTTACGCCGACCATGGCTGGCTGCGCGCCAAACACAGTTTTTCCTTCGCCGATTACTATGATCCGGAAGAAATGGGTTGGGGCGCCCTGCGCGTCATCAACGAGGACCGCGTCGCCCCGGGTACCGGTTTCGGCCGGCATGGCCATCGCGACATGGAGATCGTCACCTACATCCTGTCCGGCACGCTCGAGCACAAGGACAGCCTTGGCCACGGCGGCTTGATCCGGCGCGGCGAAGTGCAGCGCATGAGTGCCGGCAAGGGCATCCTGCACAGCGAGTCCAACCCGTCGGCCGACGAGGAAACGCATCTGCTGCAAATCTGGATCGAGCCGGCGCAGCACGGCACGCCGGCCAGCTATGAGCAGCAGGCCCTGCCGCTAGCCGAACTGCGCGGCCGCTGGCGCCTGGTTGCCTCGCCGGACGGTGCCGACGGCAGCACGACCATCGGCCAGGATGCACGCCTGTGGGCCTCCGTTGTCGAGCCGGGGGCCAGCATCGATTACCACCTGGCGGCCGGCCGGCTGGCCTATGTGCACGTTATCTACGGTCAACTGGAAATAAATGGCAAAAACCTGAATGCCGGTGACGGCGCCAAGATTGCCGACGAAACCGATCTCAAGTTTTTGGCAAGTGAAGAAGCGGAATTCCTGCTCTTCGACCTGCCGCCCGTCGCCTGACCCGACTTTCAATAATCGTTAAAAGGAAAACAGCATGAGCAAGACCATCGTCGTTTATCACTCCGGCTACGGCCACACCAAGCGCGTCGCCGAAGTTGTCGCCGAAGGCGCCGGGGCCGAACTGCTGGCCATCGATGCCGAAGGCAACCTGCCGGAAGGCGGCTGGGAAAAGCTGGCTGCCGCCGACGCCATCATCTTCGGCACGCCGACCTACATGGGCGGCCCGAGCTGGCAGTTCAAGAAATTTGCCGATGCCTCGTCCAAACCCTGGTACTCGCGGGCCTGGCAGGACAAGGTGTTCGGCGGTTTCACCAACAGCGCCAGCCCGGTCGGCGACAAGGGCGCGACGATGATTCAACTGCACACGCTGGCCTCGCAGCATGGCGGCATCTGGGTCAGCCTCGGCATCCTGCCGGCCAACACCAAGGCAGCCACCCATGCCGACGTCAATCATCTCGGCGGTTCGGCCGGCCTGCTCGTCCGCTCGCCCTCCGACGCCAGCGTCGACGAAGTCCCGGCCGGCGATCTCGAGACCGCCAGACGCTACGGCCAGCGCGTCGCCGAAATCGCCAGCCGCCTGCGCGGCTAAAGGCTTCAGCGGGCGGCCCCCGGGCTGCCCGCTCGCTGCTATAGTGAGATCATTCCCCAACGTTCCGGAGTGATCGCATGGCAATGACTACCTCGTTGGCTGACCTCGCCATCATTCTGGTCGAGCCGTCGCAGATGCAGGCGCATCTGGTCAGCCGGATGCTTGAGCACCAAGGCGTCAAGAAGATCACCGTGGTCGATACGGCCGGTGCGGCGCTGGCGGCGCTGGCGACCGAAAGCAGCAACGTTATCGTGATCAGCAGCCTTTACCTGCCCGATCTGGCCGGTACCGAACTGGTCGCCGCCATGCGCGAAAATCCCGATTTTGAAACCGTGCCCTTCATCCTCGTCTCCAGCGAAACCCGGCCGCAGGTGCTCGAACCGGTGCGCCAGTCCGGCGCCTGCAGCATCGTCGCCAAGCCCTTCGACGAACAGCAGTTGTCACGCGCGCTGTATGCCGCCGCCGACTACCTGAACCCGCCGGAAGACATCGACGTTGCCGAAATCGAAAACCTGCGCGTTCTGGTGGTCGATGACAGCCTGGCCTCGCGTCGCCATTTGCACCGGCTGCTGACCGAACTGGGCATCGAGCGCATCACCGAAGCGGTCAATGGCAAGGAGGCCGTGGCCCTGCTCGAACAGGCCATGGTCGACCTCGTCATCACCGACTACAACATGCCGGAAATGGATGGCCGCGAGCTGACCGAATACATCCGCACGCAACCGCCATCTGCGACAAGCCCTTCGAAGCAGGCAGCATTCGCCGGCTGATCAGCGAAGCGCTGACCCGCTAGCCAGAAGTCGGGCCGGCGAAGCGATGCGTTTCCCGGTAGGCATGTGCCGTAAAACCTGAAAAATTTCACGGTTTCTGCGTGCCCAAAGCGCAGGGGTGATCCATCCGGACTATGCCGTTTGCGATCTTTGTCACAAGCGTGCAATGTGCGCGCGCCAATCTTCGGGGCATTCCCCGGTCGCCGGTTTCGGCTCAAGTTGCGTTCGACTGCGGGGAGCCATTTTCCCCTTTTTCGAATTGAACGGAGAAACCCATGAAGAAATCCCTGCGTTATATCGCCGCGGCCGTCTTGGCCGCCACCTCGTTTGCCGCATCCGCCGCGGTTACCATCACCGAAGTTGCGCCGTGGAGCAGCGGCAATTCGCCGGTCGCCGCCGACTGGTTCGAGCTGACCAATACCGGCAGCAGCGCGGTCGACATCACCGGCTGGAAGTTCGATGACAGCTCGGCGTCGTTTGCCGCTGGCGCGGCCCTTAACGGCATTACCAGCATTGCCGCTGGCCAGTCGGCGATCTTTCTCGAAGGCAATGTTGCCAAAACCGAGCTGTTCAAGACCAACTGGTTTGGCGGCAGCCTTCCGGCCGGCTTCGCCATCGGCTATTACAGCGGCTCGGGCATCGGCCTGAGCACGACCAGCGATGCGGTCAACATCTTTAACGCCAGCGGCGCCCTGCAGGCCAGCGTGACTTTCGGCGCAGCGGATTCGAGCTTGCCCTACCAGACCTTCGACAATGCCGCCGGCCTCAATAACACGAGCATTTCCCAGCTTAGCGTCGTCGACATCAGCGGCGCTTTCGTGGCGGCCAACAGCGTGAACGAGATCGGTTCGCCGGGCAGCATCGCCGCCGTTCCCGAACCCGAAACCTACGCCATGCTGCTCGCCGGTCTTGGCTTTATCGGCGCTCTGGCGCGCAAGCGTCAGCGCTGATCCGGAAAGGCATCGACCATGAACTTCAAACATCTGATTCTCGCCCTGGCCGCCGCCGGCAGCTTTTCCGCGCAGGCTGCCGACTCCCTGAACCTGGCCAATTACTCGGTTAACGGCATCTATGCGCTGGATGCCTTGAACGGTACGAGCGGCGGCATTTCCGGCCTGGAAGCCTCGGCCGTCACCTACGCCCAGGATCGTGGCTCGCTATTCTTCGTCGGCGACGAAGGCACCGGCGTCATCGAAATCTCCAAGACCGGCCAGACACTCGGCTACATGAATTTCGACTGGACCAATACCGGCAGCACCAAGCACGATACCGAAGGCCTGACCTATCTCGGCGGCGGGGTTCTGGTCGTCGGCGAAGAGCGCCTGTACGACGCCTATCGCTTCAATTTCACCGCCGGCGGTACAGCCAGCCTGGCCAACAGCAGCGTGTCGATCAGCAATGCCACCGTCGGCAATAACGGCATGGAAGGCATCAGCTACGACGCCCGCAACGGCGGCAGCTTTGTCACCGTCAAGCAGTTTGATCCGGAAGATGTCCTCGGCGGCACCCTGAGTTTTGCCGCGGGCGGCGGCGTGGCCAACATGGCGCAACTGTTCAACCCCGCCTCCCTCGGTCTGGCAACGCTGTCTGACGTCCAGACGCTCTCCGGTGTCAATTCGCTGGTCGGCACCACGGCTGCTGACAACCTGCTGCTGCTCAGCCTGGGTTCGAACACCCTGCTTGAGGTGACCCGCAGCGGCGTCGTCAAGAGCAGCCTCGATCTGGCCGGCATCGTTCCGCACAACGCGATCGAAGGCGTGACCATCGACGACAAGGGCATCATCTACCTGGTTGCCGAGCAGGAGCAGGATGGCAGCGTGCTCGACAGCCTGGCCCGTTCGCGGCTGATCGTCTTGGCCGCCCCGGTTCCCGAGCCGGAAACCTACGCCATGTTGCTGGCCGGTCTCGGTCTGCTCGGCGCCGTGGCCCGGCGCCGGAAGCTGGCGGCCTGATCCGCCGATTCTTCAGCGCGACGGACGGGGGCTGCGGCCCCCGTTTTGTTTGACTCAGCCGGCCTTGCCGATTTTTGTCGCCAGCCGGCGGATGGCAATCCGGCGCGCGACGACGATCAGCGCCAGGGTTACGAGCAGCGGGTCGAACAGGGCATCCCACAGATTGGCGAAAACGCCGCTGGCGTAGCCGGCGAGGTCAAGGGCGAGGATCGCCAGCCAGCTGTCGAACCGCTTCCACCACAAGGCCAGGCCGATCGGCAGCAGCCCGGCAAGCAGCGCCAGCGGCTGATAGCCGAGGGCATAGGGATCGAAGGGGCCGAAGCCGAGCGCCGCCGCGTAGAACGGTACGGCGAAAACCAGCAGGCCGAGTGCCGGCCGGTAGCTCAGCGGCGACGGCGTCTTGTCGGCGAGTTGGAGGACGGCCAGCGCCAGCAGGGTCAGCGACGGTGTGCCGAAATAAGCGTGCATGCCCGGGGCGATGCCGACGAGCAGGGCCAGTGTGCTGGCGGCCAGGGCGACGCGCGGGCGCAGCTCGCCGAGCGGAACGAGGGCGGCGAGCGCCCCGAAAATCACGGCGTGGGCGAGTAGACCGTAGGCGGCCAGCAGGTTCATGGCTGCCCTCCGTCGAGCCAGGCTTCGCTGAAGACGGCGTGCTTGATGCCCTGCCGGCGCCAGTCGTAGGCCAGGTGGATGCGGCCGTCGCGGCCGAGCAGCAGCGACGGATTGCCGTAATCAGCGCCGCCGTCGGGGGCGGTTTCGACCGTGCGCACTTCCTGCCAGGTTTTGCCCTGATCGGCCGATAGCCAGAGCAGCAAGGCCTGCCGCCCGCTGGCCGGGTTGCCGGCCAGCAGCAGCCGGCCGCTCTTCAGGCGGAGCAGCGCAATCGAGGCATTCGGGTTGGCTACGGCGAGGGCTACGCCGGCCTGCCAGTGGCGGCCGCCATCGTCGGTGGTCGCTACCCGGACTGAACCCGGCGCCGGACCGGCATCGCGCAGCACGGCCATGGCCCGCTGTTCGTCGAAGACAGCGACGGCCGGTTGCAGCGTGCCGGATGTGGCGGGCAGGCGAACCTTGTCGATAATTTGCCCGGTGGCCGACAGGCGCAGCCAGGCGCCGTGCCGGCCGATGAAATCGTGGCTGATCGCCAGCCCCAGCCCGCCATCGGCCAGCGACACGGGGGGCGTCCGCACGGCGCTGCCAAAATTGGCGAACGGCGAGCTTGGCAGGCGGGCCGGCTTGGTCCAGCTTTTGCCGCCATCGGTGGACAGGCTGTGGTTGATCGCGCTGCCCAGCGTGCTGCTGACGTACCACAGATGCAGCCAGCTGCCTTCGGCGTGAAGTACCGGGCTGCCGAGCCGGTCGATCCGGGCGAAGGTGCCGCCGGCCGTGCTTTCGGGGCTGGCGATCTGCCCCGGCGGGCGCCAGCCATCGCGCTCCCGGATGCTGAAATGGACGGTCATCCCGTCCTCCGGGCCGGCCAGCCAGGCGGCGGCAATGCGGCCATCGGGCAGTTCGGTCAGGTTGGGTGCGGTGGCGGCAAGGCTGGCGTCGCGCCAGAGCATTTCATTGACGAACAGCGGCGGCAGCGTTGCCGGCGTTGCCGCCGGCGGTGCTGCAAAACCGGGGGCGGCCGGCGTCGGAGCGCGCCAGAAAGCCCCGGCCAGCGCCACGGCGAACAGGACGAGCAGGAGAGGGCGGGCGGGAAACGGCATGGGGCGGAAGTTTAACCGGCTTGCCGTAGACGGGGTGATTTTGCTCGGTCAATGCTCGGGCGAACGACGAAGCTGGCCGCCGGGCCTCGAATTCGGTAATAATCCTTGGTACCAGGGAGGGGATAAAAATGCGAATAAAGCATTTCGTGCTGGGCGCGTCGGCGGTGGTCGCGACCTTGTTTTTCGGTGGGGCGTATTGGTCGCTCGACCGGATTTTCGACAACATCGTGCGGGCCAATGCGGCGCGTGCCTCCGAGGCGACGACGCAGATCACCTTTGCCTCGATGTACCAGCTGATGAGCCAGGGTTGGCGACGCAGTCAGGCCGATGCGTTTCTCCACGCCATAGCCGAAGCCGGCAAGGATAACGGGCTGACCGTGCAGATCTACCGCAGCCAGGTGGTGGTCGATCTTTACGACGAAATTGCCCAGCCGCCGCTCGACGCCGATCTCAAATACGTTTTTGCCAGCGGCAAGCCGGTCCGTCGTGACACGGCCGATTACGCCCGCCACATCTATCCGCTGGTGGCCGAGGCCAAGTGCCAGCGCTGCCACCGCAATGCCAGCGTCGGCGATGTACTCGGCGCGGTCGAGGTGCGCCAGGAATACGCGACACTGCTGGCCGATGCCCGGCGCGATCTGTATCTGGCTTTTGCCCTGCTCGTGCCACTCGCCGCCTTGCTGGCCGGCGGGGCCGTATGGTGGGTCGGGCGGCGGATCGAAGGCTCGCTCGAAGGCCTCCAGGCGGATTTCGACCAGGTCAATGCGGTTGGCGATTTGCGCCATATTTCCGTCGCCCAGCGCGACCTCGGCTTCGTTGAACTGAACGGGATGTTTGCTGCGCTCGACCGCCTTCTCGCCAAATTGCGGAACATCGCCGTCGACAAGGATATCCTGACCTTCGAGATCGGCCTGCTCGAGAAGTTTGTCATTACCTCCGACGTCGTGCGCGACTGGCGCGATTACGTCGGCCGCCTGCTCGTCGATATCAACGGCGTGCTGCCGGCGCACACGCTGTTCTCCATTTTCAAGATCGACGACGAACTGTTCGACCTCGAGGTCTTCTGGCGCGGGCCGGTGACCGAACGCACGCGCACCATGATGGAGTCGCATATTCGCCAGGAACTGGCCGGGCTGCCGACCTTCGGCGACATCGGCGCCTGCAACATTCATCATCATGTCTCGAGCCAGCTCGGCGAACCTATCGATTTGTCGGAAGAGGATGTCGCGCTGCGCGTCAAATCCTTCTTTGTCGACAAACCGAAGATCGGCGGCATTGTCGGCATCGGCGTGCATGCCGGCGTGCTCGAAGACGAGACGCGTTATCTGGTCATGGAGAGTGTCCTGTCGACCCTGCTCAACGTTGTCGGCTCGGTCAAGGCGATCTACAAATACACCCGCGATCTCGAGTATTACGCCACCCGCGATCCGCTGACCGATTTGTTCAACCAGCGTGTCTTCTGGGAACTGAGCTTCTATGAAGTCGGCCGCGCCCAGCGTCACGGCTACAGCTTCGGCCTGCTCCTCATCGACCTCGACAATTTCAAGCTGATCAACGACAACTATGGTCATGTCGTCGGCGACACCTATCTCCAGCGCTTTGCCCGCCAGGTGCAGAACGCCTTGCGCGATGGCGACATTCTGGCCCGCTACGGCGGCGACGAGTTCGTCGTGCTCTTGCCGGAGGCCGATCTCGATTCGGTGGTCATGGTTGCCGAGCGCATCCGTCTGGCTGTTGAAGCGATGGAGGTGGTGACGCCGCAGGAGGCGGTCATTCGCGGCACGGCATCGATCGGGCTGGCCGTCTTCCCCGAGCACGCCGACAACGCCAAGGACTTGCTGCTCTTTGCCGACAACATGATGTACAGGGCCAAGGGGGCGGGCAAGGGGCAGGTTGCCGTGCCGACTCAGGATGACATCGTCTCGGTGTTTCGCGACATCACCGAGAAGAGCGTCATGGTCCTCGAAGCCATCGAGGCGAAGCGCGTCGTGCCGTACTTCCAGCCCATTCTCGGCATTGCCGAACGGAAGATCGTCGCCTACGAAGTCCTGTCGCGGATCGAACTCGACGGCGAGATCATCCGGGCCGACGAATTCGTCGAAATCGCCGAGAAAATCGGGGTCATCCACCGCCTCGACATGCTCGTCATCGAACAGGCCCTGGATATCCTTTCCGCCCAGGGCCATGCCGGGGAAGTCTTCATCAACCTCTCGCCGCGGGCGCTGGTCTTCAACGAATTTGCCCGCGACCTGCGGCGGATCGTCGCGAAGAGCGGCATCGCCCCGCACAACATCGTTTTCGAGATCACCGAGCGCGACACCGTCAAGAACCTATCGCTACTCGAACGCTTCCTCAACGACCTCAAGGCCGATGGCTTCAAGCTGGCCATCGACGATTTCGGCTCCGGCTTCTCGTCCTTCCACTACCTGCGCCGCTTCCCGATCGACTACCTCAAGATCGAGGGCGATTTCATCGCCAACATGCTCAACAGCGAGAAGGACCGCACCTTCGTCGTCAGCATCCGTTCGCTGGCGCGCGACATGGGCATTACTGTGGTGGCCGAATATGTCGAGTCGGCCGAAGTGCTGGCCGAACTCGTCGGGCTTGAAGTCCAGCGCGCCCAGGGCTATTACGTCGGCCGGCCGGCCCGTAACCTGCTGCCGGTCGATTGGCAGCCGGCCGAGTGATCAGCAGCCCTTGTATTCCGGCTTGCGTTTCTGCATGAAAGCGTCGATGCCTTCGCCGGCATCTTCGCTCATCATGTTGCAGGCCATCACCTCGCCAGCGTAGTCGTAGGCCTCGCTCAGGCCCATTTCGAGCTGCTTGTAGAACATCCCCTTGCCCATGCGGATGGCGACGGCGCTCTTGCCGAGGATGTTGCCGGCCAGGCGTTCGATTTCGGCATCCAGCGCGTCGAGCGGAACCACCCGATTGACCAGGCCCTTGGCCTTGGCTTCCATGGCGTCGATGAACTCGCCGGTGAGCAGCATTTCAAGCGCTGCCTTGCGGCCCAGATTGCGCGCCAGGCCGACGGCCGGCGTCGAGCAGAACAGCCCGACGTTGATACCCGACACGGCGAACTTGGCAACATCGGCCGCCACCGCCAGATCGCACATCGACACCAGCTGGCAGCCGGCGGCGGTGGCGATGCCATGCACCCGGGCAATGACCGGCTGCGGCATCCGCGTGATGCTCAGCATGAGCTGGCCGCACTGCTTGAACAGCGCCTGCATGAACTCCTTGCTGTGATTGCCGCGCATTTCCTTGAGGTCGTGCCCGGCACAGAAGGCTTTGCCGGCCCCGGCGATGACCACGACGCGCACGCCGTTCGAGCCGGCGATGGCGTCCAGCTCGGCCTGCAGGGCGCTCAGCATATCCTTCGACAACGAATTGAACTGGCCGGGACGGTTGAGGGTCAGCGTGGTTAGGCCATCGGCGCGGTCGGTACGCAGGACGAGGGGTTCGGTGGTGGTCATCAGTGTCTCCATCATTGGTGTTATGGGGGGCGGCCGCAGGGCCGACGGTCTATCAAGAAACGCTGATTCTACCCCCGGAAATCGGGCTGTCGCTTCTGTAGCTTTTGGTACAGACCACGCTCTGGTCGGTGATTAAGGTAGCTCCCGCAGCATCCCGTGATCATTCAAGGAGAACAGCCAAATGCAAGCCATGCGTTATTTTCTCGACACCCATGACCGCGCCCGCGGCACCTTCCCGGCGCAACTGAGCCCGGAGGAATTCGAGGTCTTCTTCGCGCAGTACGAAGCCGCCTGTCAGGCCGAGGGCGTCATTCCCCTGCGTACCCATGTCGGCTTTGCCGAAGGGCGCGCCTTCTGCCTGAACCTGGCGCCGGACGCCGAGTCGGTACGCCGTGCCCACGAGCGCGTCGGCCTGCCCTACGACGACATCAGCGAAATCACCACGGCCACGCCGGGCGACACCTTCTTCCGTCGTCGCGCCTGATTGCCGGTCGGGCGGCGGGGTGTTTCCGCCGCTGGTAACCCCCGAGGTTCCATCATGGACAACGCACTGCTCAGCATCGGCCTTTCCGCCGTCCTCATCGGCTTCGCCACCCTCGCCTTCATGGTGCACCGCGAGCTCGGGCCGTTCGCCGGCCTCAACGTCGCCGGGCGCTGGCTGCTCACCGGCCTGTTTGGCATGGGCTTCGTCGCCTTCGGTATCAAGATGGCCGTCGCCCTGGCCATCGAACGCCTGCCCGAACAGACCATCGCTCCCTTGCTGGCCATGCAGGCCGTGGCAGCAAGGGGCGATGAGCAATTCGACACCGGCTTCATCAACCCGGCGCCGGCCCGCCAAGCCCACTACGTCTGGGAAGCCCTGCCCGAAGCGGCGCCCGAGCCGGCCGACAACCCCGGCAACGCGGCCAAGGTGGCGCTCGGCCAGCGACTATTCAACGAAAAGAAACTCTCCGGCGACGGCACGCTGTCCTGCACCAGTTGCCACGACCTGAGCGGTCACGCTGGCGCCGATGCCCGGCCGACGGCGCTCGGCATCGACCAACAAACCGGGCCGCGCAACACGCCGACGGTGTGGAATGCCGCCTTCATGTCCCGCCTGTTCTGGGACGGCCGCGCCGCCACCCTCGAAGAACAGGCCACGGGGCCGATCCTCAACCCCATCGAAATGGGCCTGCCGACGTCCGCCGAAGCAGAGCGCCGATTGCGCCAGGACGCGAACTATCGCAACGACTTTGCCCGCGCCTTCGGCGACCGCCAGCCGATCACTTTCGAGCGCATCGCCCAGGCCATCGCCGCCTACGAACGCACGTTGATCACGCCCGACGCCCCCTACGACCGTTTCGTGCGCGGCGACGCCACGGCGCTCAACCCGGCCCAGCTACGCGGCATGGCGCTCTTTGAATCGCTCGGCTGCGTGCTCTGCCACCGCGGCCCCAGCTTCAGCGACGCCGGGCTGATCGGCGGCGAATCGGCCTTCCGCATCTTCCCCGCCAACGCCACGCCCTACGAAAAACAATACGACCTGCTGCTCGACGGCAAACGCGGCACCTGGCGCATCGCCTCCCTGCGCAACGTCGCCCTGACCGGCCCCTGGCTGCACAACGGCTCAGTCGACAAACTCGAAAACGTCGTCCGCATCATGGCCAGCGCCCAACTCGGCCGCTCCGGCAAACTCAACACCTGGCTCAACGACGACCGCCAACTCGGCAAGGCCGACCGATCACCGATAGGCGACAAGGAAGTGGCAGACCTCGTAGCGTTTCTGGAGGCGTTGAGCAGCGACCGGCTGGTAGTCGCGGAAGGGAAGGAGAAAAAGTGATTTTGGGGGGGCGTGGGGTCGTTGCTACGGTCAACCGGAAAAAGCGGGCAAAAATGAAATATGGGTTGATGAAACCAAATCACGTTGGACTGCTTTGGCCCTCAATCTCATCGAGATACTCGATAAGCCCCGCGTAGAATTGGAGAAGTATGTCTTTGACCTGTTGAAGACCATAGTTTTCCCCGTAAATACAGACGAATAAATCAGGTGCATTGGACGTGAAGAAGTACTGGTACCAGTCGCCGATTGGTGGGGTTTCGCCAATTGCCGAGACTGCGCCTTGGTCGTTCCAGTGAAAGTGTTTGGTGGCATTTGCGGTGTGTGCGCAAATCGACAATGCATTTGCGATATCGCGTTCAACGTTTCCTTCGCGATTTGGTATGCAATCCCTGTTTTTAATCCACTGTGGCGAAATTCCAGGGATAAGCCACGTATTTCGCTTCTTATTTGGGGATGCGAACGGCTCTGGTGCTGATTCAGATACGTAGAATTTTTGAATCCATTCAGCGAGTACGGCAGCCGTTACGACAAAGTTGAATACTTCGTAGGGGTGAGGGGTGCGCGTGAGTTTTTCGGCATCTAGCTTTAGCTTTGAAAGGAGATCCAGAGGATGCTGCATTCCGTAGGATAGATGCTGCATAGTTCGCTTCAACGTATTCACCTTTGTGTCCTTGGCGCTAACTTGGTCAGTTATTGATTGTTTCTGACAAATATGAAATTAGCCTAGATAGCGTTGCTTAGCCTCGTTGCTGCCGAAAATTTGATATTGCAAGTGCCATAACCCCCGCGGTCAAAAATGCGATACCCAAATAGGGCAAACGGCGTATTGCCTTGGGAAATGATCTGTCATGGTCCAAGGCTTCAAATGAAATGCCGTAGTGGTTGCAAACAAAATACGCAAGTATCAGTAGCACAAATCCAACAACGACAAACGTATAGCCCGGCGTCGCGCTAGCAAACGTCTCCCGGCCTCGCACCAAAGCCACGATAGGGATGACAATTCCAGCGAGGATGGCGAAACCTACGTAGGTCAGATCAAGGCGAATGGCAATTAGCGCGGTAACAATTGCTACAGGAAGAAAGGTAAGACGTTGCGTCATGAGGTCAACGAGTAGTAGGTGCATAACTGTCGCATGATTCGAATGCCCTTCCAATATGCCGATGGATAGGAGGATCAGACAATTTCAATTTTGCTCATTATTTCCGGTTGACCGTAGCAATGTCCCTCGCCATATCGCCGGGTTCTTGTGCGGGAAATTTGTATGGCATTAAACTCGCCGGCACTGCCGGTCGGTGATGTGACTGATTTTCGTTGCCCGGCCGTGAGCAGGGATGTGGTCGGTCATGCAAGGATCAGGAGATGATCAAGCTTGAGGATTTCAGTCCGTTTTCCAGCCTGACGGCGGCCGGCAAGGGGCGGTTGCGCGAGGGCGTGGTGAGTCGCCATGCGGCTTCGGCGGCGCCCTTGCTGTTCAAGGGCCAGCCGATTTCCGGCGCCTATTTCGTGCTCGAAGGGCAGTTGCGTGTCTATTCGCTGGCGCCGAACGGCAGCGAGGCGACGATGTATTTGATCGATGCCGGCGAGACCTGTGTCTTCGCGCTGAACAGCCTGTTCAACGATCTGCTCTATCCGGCCTGGGTGCAGGCGGTGGCGGAAACGACGCTGGCTTTCCTGCCCGGGCCGCTGTTTCGGGCGTTGTTTGCCGAGGAGCCGGTGATTCGCGATCTGACGGTGCGCACGTTGTCTACGCTGGTCTTCCGGCTCATGGCGGAGCTTGAGGAGGTGCATTCGTTCAGGCTCAACCAGCGGCTGGCCAACTTGCTGCTGACGCATGCTTCGTCGGCCGGCTCCCTGGCGATGACGCAGCAGCAGATGGCGTTTCATCTGGGAACGACGCGCGAGGTGGTGGCCCGGTTGTTGGGCGAATTTGTCGCGCTTGATTATGTCGAGACGCGGCGCGGGGTTTCGCTGATTCGCGACGTGGCCGGGTTGCGGCGGGTGGTCAGCGCGGGCTAGCGTGATCATGTAATCGGGAACGCTCTGGCCGGCCGCGGTAAAATGCCGCCCATGAATTCGCCGCGCTACGTCCACCTCCGCCTCCATTCCGAATACTCCGTCACCGATGGCATCGTGCGCATCGGTGATGCCGTCAAGCGCGCGGCGGGGGATGGCATGCCGGCGATGGCGTTGACCGACCTCGGCAACCTGTTCGGGCTGGTCAAGTTCTATTCCGGGGCGCGCGGCAAGGGGGTCAAGCCGATCGCCGGGGCGGATGTCTGGATCGCCAATCCGGAATCGCCGGACGATGCTTATCGCCTGCTGCTGCTGGCGCGCAACAACGCCGGTTACAAGCAGTTGTGCCAGTTGCTGAGCAAGGCTTATCTGGTCGAAGGCCGGCGCGACCGGGCTGAACTCAATCGCGACTGGTTTGGCGAGGTCGGCTGCGACGGGCTGATCGCCTTGTCCGGGGCGCATCTCGGCGATGTCGGCGAAGCCTTGTTGAACGGCAATTTCGATCTGGCCGGCGAGCGGGCCAAGGCCTGGGAGGCGATCTTCCCTGGCGCCTTTTATCTCGAAGTCCAGCGCTACGGCCAGGCGCAGCAGGAGGCCATCGTTCAGCAGACGGCCGATCTGGCTGGTGAAACGGGCATTCCGCTGGTCGCCACGCATCCGATCCAGTTCATGAATCGCGACGACTTCCGCGCCCACGAAGCGCGCGTCTGCATCGCCGAAGGCTATGTGCTGGGTGATACGCGGCGGCCGAAGATCTACACCGAGGAGCAGTATTTCAAGACGCAGGCCGAGATGGTCGAGTTGTTTGCCGATCTGCCGGAGGCGCTGGAAAACTCGCTGGAAATCGCCAAGCGCTGCAATATCACGATGACGCTGGGCAAGAACTTCCTGCCCGATTTCCCGATTCCGCCGGGCATGACCATCGGCGAGTATCTGGTCGATGAGGCGGAGAAAGGGCTGGAGGTTCGCCTCGCCGAGCTGTATCCCGACCCGGAAGTGCGCGCCCAGCGCCGGCCGGAATACGACGAGCGCCTTGTCTTCGAGTGCAAGACCATTCTCCAGATGGGCTTCCCGGGTTACTTCCTGATCGTGGCCGACTTCATCAACTGGGCCAAGAACAACGGCGTGCCGGTCGGCCCGGGCCGGGGTTCCGGCGCCGGTTCGCTGGTTGCCTACAGCCTGCGCATCACCGACCTCGATCCGCTGGCCTACGCCTTGCTGTTCGAGCGCTTCCTGAATCCGGAACGGGTGTCGATGCCCGACTTCGACATCGACTTCTGCCAGGACAACCGCTGGCGCGTCATCGAGTACGTGCGTCATCACTATGGCGAGGATGCGGTGAGCCAGATCGCCACCTTCGGCACGATGTCGTCGAAGGCGGTGATCCGCGACGTCGGCCGCGTTTTCGGCCTGCCGTATTCGATGTGCGACCGGATTTCCAAGCTCATTCCCATCGTCCAGAACAAGCCGGTGTCGCTGGCCGAGGCCCTAGAGCAGGAGCCGCAGCTGCGCGAGATGATGGAGGGCGATGGCGATGGCGAGACCATCCGCGAATTGTTCGACCTGGCCAGCCGTCTTGAGGATTTGACGCGTAACGTCGGCATGCACGCCGGGGGCGTGCTGATCGCGCCGGGCAAGATCACCGATTTTTGCCCGATCTACCAGGCCACCGGTAGCGATGCGTCGACCGTCTCGCAATTCGACAAGGACGACGTCGAGAAGGTCGGCCTCGTCAAGTTCGACTTCCTGGGCCTGCGAAATCTGACCATTATCGAGCTGGCCGTCGAGTACATCCGCCGGATGACCGGCGAGAAGCTCGATTTGATGTCGCTCGGCTTCACCGATCCTGCCGCCTACCAGATCCTCAAGGACGCCAACACGACGGCGATCTTCCAGGTTGAATCGGAGGGCATGAAGAAGCTGCTCAAGAAGCTGGCGCCCGACCGTTTCGAAGACATCATCGCTGTGCTCGCCCTCTATCGTCCCGGCCCGCTCGGTTCCGGGATGGTCGATGACTTCATCCTGCGCAAAAAGGGCCAGCAGAAGATCGACTATTTCCACCCCGACCTGACCGCCTGCCTGTCGCCGACCTACGGCGTCATCGTGTATCAGGAACAGGTCATGCAGATCTCGCAGATCATCGGCGGCTACACGCTCGGTGGCGCCGACATGCTGCGCCGGGCGATGGGCAAGAAAAAGGCCGAGGAAATGGCCAAGCACCGGGCGACGATTGCCGAGGGCGCGGCCCAGAAAGGCTACGACCCGGCGCTGGCCGAGCAGCTGTTCGATCTGATGACCAAGTTCGCCGAGTACGGCTTCAACAAGTCGCACACCGCCGCCTACGCCGTTGTCACCTACCACACCGCCTGGCTCAAGGCGCACCACTGCGCGGCCTTCATGGCGGCGACGATGTCGTCGGACCTCGACAACACCGATTCGGTGAAGATCTTTTACGAAGACACCATCGCCAACAAGATCAAGGTGCTCGGGCCGGACGTCAATGTCTCGAATTACCGTTTCGAGCCGGTTGACCGTGGGACCATCCGCTACGGTCTGGGGGCGGTCAAGGGCACCGGCGAGCAGGCGGTCAATGTCATCCTCAAGGCGCGCGAGACGGGCGGCCCGTTCAAGGATCTGTTCGATTTCTGTCAGCGCTGCGACAAGCGCATGGTCAATCGACGGACCACCGAGGCGCTGATCAAGGCCGGTGCCTTTGACGCTATCGCCCCGGTCGAAGCGGGTGCCAAGCTGCCGAATCGCCACAAATTGCTGGCCACCGTCGGCATTGCCATGGACTTTGCCGAGCAGATGGAACGCAACGCCATGCAGACCAGCCTGTTCGACGTCGGCGACGTGGCCGACGAACATGCGCCGGAATACGTCAACGTTCGCCCGTGGGATGAAAAGACGCTGTTGATGGAAGAAAAGACGGCGCTCGGCTTCTTCTTCTCCGGTCATCCGTACAACACCTGCAAGAAAGAACTGTCGCGCTTCGTGCGCCGGCCGCTCAACCGGCTGGAACCCTCGAAGGAACTGACCACGCTGGCCGGCGTCGTAGTCGGCGTGCGCACCCAGATGACCCGCCGCGGCAAGATGCTGTTCGTGCAACTGGACGACGGCACCGGGATGATCGAGGTCACTGTCTTCAATGAACTGTTCGAGGCCGAACGCGCCAAGATCGTCACCGACGAAGTGCTGATCATCGAAGGCAAGGTCCGCTACGACGACTTCTCAGGCGGCAATAGCGTGACCGCCGACAAGCTCATGACGCTAGGCGAAGCCCGCGCCCGTTTTGCCCGGCATCTGTTGCTCAAGATGAACGGCAATTCCGATGCCCGCAAACTGAAGTCGCTGCTGACGCCTTTCGCGCCCGGTTCGGCTGCGGTGCGCGTGCGTTACCGCAATGCCGACGCCGAGTGCGAGCTGCAACTCGGCAACGCCCTGCGCGTCCGCCTCGACGACGCCCTGCTCGAAGCCCTGGCCGGCTGGCTGCAGCCGGAAAACGTCGAGATCGTCTATTCGTGACGACGTTGATCGACCGGGCTCTGCTCGACGACCTCACTGCCGAGGCCGAGCAGACGCCTCGCCGGCGTAAAAACCGCAACTTTCATCCGGGCGATGCCTATCCTGCCCACCGCTTGCTGGTTGCCATGGAGCCCGAATCCTATGTCGCGCCACACCGACACCTCGATCCCGACAAGGACGAGACGCTGATCGTTGTTCGCGGCTGTCTTGGTGTTGTCATATTTCGGGCAGGAAATGCCGTTGACCGTAGCATCGTGCTGCAAGCCAGTGGCGAGGCGATTGGCATCGACATTCCGCATGGCGTTTTCCATACGGTTGTCGCGCTGGCGGCGGGCACTGTCTTCTTCGAAGCCAAGGCCGGCCCCTACGTGCCGATTGCCGCTGCCGAACGGGCTCCGTGGGCGCCGGCCGAGGGGACACCCGAAGCCGTCAACTACCAGGCAGAGCTGCGGGCGCTGTTCGCCTGAGTCGCCCCATCCCGGGCGCGCAGTTGCCCGGCGAACTTGGTGTGTTGAAATATTTCATCGGTGACGTTGTCATTATTATGAAATATTGCGGCGCAGCATGTTTTTGGCGAAGTTAAAAAATAGTCCATTGAATTAGATGGTTGTCGCCAAATCGCGACATGCTGCCATGCAAAAATATAATTGACGTTGGAATTTATGCTGCTAGTATGGCATTCCGTTTGCATTGTCTTTACAAGCACCCATTCCCCCACTAGTTCTTTGCAGGAGTACTCATGTTCAATCGACTAAAACCGCTGGCCGCGCTAATCGCCACGGCCTTGATGTCCACCGGCGCACTGGCTGCAACGCAGACGCTGGATGCCGGTAACTATTCCATTACTTATGATGATGCGGCTCTTGGGAAATTCGGGGTTTTGATACCCACCGCTTCGGGGATTTCGTTTGCCCCGAGCGGCGATGGCTTCAGCGTTGAAAGCTTTTCGGGTCCTAAAACCGTAAAATCCATCGTCGCGCTGACTATTGCTGCTGATGCTGGCTACACCTTGACTGGCTTCAGCTTGAGTGAACAAGGCTCCTACCTCAAATTTGGTGATGGCTCCCAAGTGACTGCAGGCGGAAATTTGACCGTGCAGGATTTGGTCAATACCAGCGCCAGCGTGACCAAGCAACTCGTGGTGTCGGCACCGCTGACTGATAGCACTACATTTGAGGACTTCGTCTCGTCACCGTGGACGGCTTCGGCAGCCGCTCAACTGGGTACCACTACAGCTACGGTGAGCATCTACAATATGCTCGGCGCTTGGGGTGTCTCTGCCAACGACGGCTATGCGACCATCGGGAAGAGTAATGTGGTTCTCGATATCAGCGTTGTAGCTGTTCCGGAACCTCAATCCTTGGCCATGCTGCTCGCCGGTTTGGGCATTGTCGGTGCCATGGCACGTCGGCGCAGGATTGGCGCCTGACGCATCCTGCCTGACACGACTCGGCTGTGTTTGGCCGGTTAACGAAAAAAAGCCTCTTGCATGTCCATGCAAGAGGCTTTTTCGTATCAGTGCGACGGCGGACTGAACGGCGCCAGCCCCAGAACTATTTAACCAGATCGGTCTTGAAGCCGATGCGCACGGCACCCCAGTGGCGGCCACCGATCAGGATGGGCATCGAGAGGTCGGCGAGGATTTCTCCGGTGTCGCGGACGTAGGTCTGGAACAGCGAGGGCTTCTGGTTCTTGGCCAGCTTGAGGCCGACCGGGTCATTGAAGATACGCTTGTGCCGGCATTTGGCGAGGTCGACTACCGGGTCGCCGCTCGGCTGGTTGGAGAAAATGCCATTGTGGGCTGGCGCGTAGCCATTGGTATCGACCGCCAGCGAATAGGTCAGGCCGGGTACGTCGCGCAGCAGGTCGTCGTACATGCGGGTCAGTTCGGCGTCGCATTGGCTGTCGTAGGCCGTGGTGTAGCGCTTGGGGTTGGAGCCGGGAATGTCCTTGTAGGCCTGGTCGAAAACGTTGACGCCGCGGTCGGCCATTTTTTGCAACACGGCGACGACGTTGTCGCGGAACCCGGCGCACTTGTCGTGCAGGGTGTCGAACATGCTGTTGCCGGTACGGAAATCGGCCAGCGTGCATTGCAGGTCTTCGGTCGATTCGCGCAGGGTCTTGGCGCTGTCCAGGCATTGCTTCATGCGGCCGGAAATGTCACGCGAGTGGTCGCGGATGCCTTCGACCTCGCTGTGGATGGTCTGGTTGCTTTCGCGCAGGTTGTAGATCGCGGCCGAGATGGATGACAACTGTTCGGTCGTTTTCTTGAAGTCGCAGACCATGGTGGTCAGGTCGGTGGCCGAGGTTTCGATGTAGCCGTTGGCGCGGGTCACTTCGCCGACGATGGTCTGGGTCTTGGCCGAGGTGTCGGAGACGAGGTTGATCATCGACTGGGTGTTCTGGCCGATGACCTGGGTTGCGGTTTTGACCTTTTCGGCCAGTTTTCTCACTTCGTCGGCGACCACGGCAAAGCCGCGACCGGCTTCACCGGCCCGGGCGGCTTCGATGGCGGCGTTGAGCGCGAGCAGGTTGGTCTGGTCGGAAATGTCGTTGATCAGCGAGACGATCTGATTGATCTTCATCGAATTGGTGTGCAGTTCGGCCACCGTCGATGAGAAGTGCTCGATGTGTTCGTTGGTCGAACGCATGGTCGAAGCCACTGTCTCCATTTGCTCCAGCGAGCGCTGGGCGAGATCGAGATTGTTCTGGGTAGACGACTGGATGGCGTCGGAATTCCTCGCCACTTCGCTGACCGCCTGGTTCACGAGGTTGCTCGATTCGAAGACGTTGGCGGCCAGGGCTTCCTGTCGGCGCACGGCATCGTCGGTCTGTTGAACCAGGCTGTTCATCCGGGCGGCATCGGCGGCAATGCTCACGCTGCGTTCGCGGGCGTGCGAGATGAGACCGCGCACCCGGCTGAAGAAGCGGTTGATGTTGCCGGAAATGCGACCGGTCGAGTCGTTTCCGGTATTGCCTACCGAATACGAAAGGTCGGCGCTGCCATCGGCAATTGCCGCGATGTCGCGGTCAATCTTGTCGAGGGCGCCGCTGTTGCCAAAAAATCCCATGGTATGTCTCCTGAAACATTTTTATGAATTAACGGGATTGCGGTGCAACTATTGCCGTCCGCCCGATCTCTGCAAATGGGCGCGGCAATGTTTTTTAATTGCTTCGTTGGCGAGCTGCCAGGCGTCCGAGGACGAAGCCCTTGATTTCGTGGAATGGAATCGGCTTGCCGAAAACCGTGATGTCGGAGGGCAGGCCGCGTTCGAGAATTTCGTCGCGGTCGATGGCGCTGACGACGATGATGTCCATGCGCGCCAGGTCGGTATTGGCGCGCAGGCGGCGAATCATCTCGAAGCCGTCCATGCCCGGCATCATGAGGTCGGCGATGAGGATGTCGGGGACGCGCTGGCCGACTTGCAGCAGGCCATCGAAGCCGTTGGCGACGATGCGCAGTTTGACCGGCAGGTTCCAGCTGTCGACCGTCATCTGGTAAAGCATTTGCAGCGTCAGGTCGTCTTCGGCGACGAGAATCTCGATCTGGCCGTTGTATTCCTGGGCGCTCGGTGTCAGGTTGCGCCGACGGGCGAGCAGGGCATCGACGGAGGCAACCGGAATGCGGCGGTGTCCGCCGGCAGTCTTCCAGGCCTCGAGGGCGCCGCTTTCAACCATGTTCTGAACGGTGCCCAGGGAAACACCCAGACGAAGGGCTGCTTGCCGGGTGCTGAGGTATTCGGTATCGGCCATGATTTAGTCTTCGCTGAAATTACAAATTCGTCAAATTTTATCCTGTAATTTCGCAAAACGACAATAAAAAAAACCCGAGTCGCCGCAGCGCCCGGGTTTTTGTGGCAGATGCCCAGCTAGTGGGCCAATACGCGAATTACAGCTTCTTGGCGTTCTTGGCCAGATAGGCGGCGACGCCCTCGGTCGACGCGGTCATGCCGGGCTTGCCCTTGTTCCAGCCGGCCGGGCAGACTTCGCCGTGTTCTTCGAAGAATTGCAGGGCATCGACCATGCGCAGCATTTCGTCGATGTTGCGGCCGAGCGGCAGCATGTTGACGACCTGGTGCATGACCACGCCGGTCTTGTCGATCAGGAAGGAGCCGCGCAGCGCGACGCCGGCCGCTTCGAGCTCGACGTCGTAGGCGCGGCAGATGTCGTGCTTGACGTCGGCAACCAGCGGGTAACCGACCTGGCCGATGCCGCCGTCCTTGATGGCGGTGTTCTTCCAGGCCAGGTGGGTGAATTGGGAGTCGATGGAAACGCCGATGACTTCGACGCCGCGCTGCTTGAATTCTCCCAGGCGATGATCGAAGGCGATCAGTTCGGACGGGCAGACGAAGGTGAAATCGAGCGGGTAGAAGAACAGGACAACGGGCTTGCCCTTGAAGGAGGAGAGCTTCAGTTCCTTGATTTCATTGTTGCCATATACGGCAGTGGCGGTGAAATCCGGGGCTTGCTTGCCAACGAGAACGGCCATGGGGAACTCCTTGTATTGATTAGTTTGCGGGTTGGGGAGGAAGGGGCAATTTAACGAAGCCGGCATGCCGTGTCAAACGGGTATTCCGGCCCGGAGAGGTGTGGCGGAAGGCGGCCGGGCTTGTCATGAAAGGCCGGGGCGCTGGCATAATCCGCTTATGAAAATAATGATCGCCGAGGCGACTGGCGGAGGGGCCGGGAGATGCTGAAGGTGTTGGTTTTTCTGCCGGTCGTGGGAGCGCTCCTGCTCGCCGTGTTGCCGGTGCGTCGTGCCCTGCCGCTGTGGCAGGTGGCGATGGCCTTTGTGCTGGCCGCGCTGGGCTACTCGCTGTGGCTGGCCGGGCAGTTCGATGCGGCCGGGCCGGCGTTGCAGATGTTCGAAAGCCGGGCCTGGAATCGCCGGCTCGGCTCCTATTTTGCGCTCGGCGTCGACGGTATTTCGCTGGCCATGGTCCTGCTCACGGCGCTGCTCTCGATGATCGCCGTGCTCATGTCGCGGCGCATGGAGGCGGGGGCGCGGCTCTATTTCGTGCTGGTGCTGCTGCTTGAGTCGGCGATGTTTGGCGTGTTCACGGCGCGCGACTGGTCGCTGTTTTACGTGTTCTGGGAAGCGACGCTGTTGCCGCTGTTCTTCCTGATCGACCGGCTGGGTGGGCCGAACCGGCAGCGGGCGGCGCTCAATTTCTTTTTGTACACGCTGGGCGGCTCGGTGTTCATGCTGGTTGCGCTGCTCTTTCTATATGACGCGGCGCCCGGCCACAGCTTTGCCATGGCCGACATGGCCGAGGGCGGCCGTGGCTTGCCGCTCAACACCCAACTGCTGATCTTCGCCGGCTTCTTCATCGGCTTCGGCGTCAAGATGCCGGTCTTTCCGCTGCATGGCTGGTTGCCGCTGGCCCACGTCGAGGCGCCCAGCCCGGTGTCCATTCTGCTCTCCGGCGTGCTGCTCAAGATGGGCGCCTACGGGCTGATCCGCGCAGCCGAAACATTGCCCGCCGCGCTGCTGGCGACGCAGGACTGGCTGGTCGTCATCGCCTTCATCAGTTTGCTTTACGGTGGCATCCTGGCCTGGCGCCAGCAGGATTTGAAAGCGATGGTCGCCTACTCGTCGATTTCGCACATGGGCATCGTGCTGCTCGGCATCGCCACGCTCAACGTCACTGGCCTGACCGGCGCCGTCATGCAGATGGTGGCGCACGGCCTGACTGCCGGCCTGCTTTTCCTGATCGTTGGCCTGCTTTATCACCGCACGCACAGCCGCGATCTGGCCGACTACGGTTCGCTGCTCGGCCGGGCGCCGCGCTTCGCTTTCTTCACGGCTTTCGGTCTGCTTGCCGCGATCGGCCTGCCGGGCAGCGCCGGCTTCATTGCCGAGCTGCATGCGCTGGTCGGCGGCTATCAGCGCTGGGGCGGCTGGGTGCTTATCCTGTGCCTGGCCATGCTCATCGGCGCCGCCTACAGCCTGCGCGTCATCGGCCGCCTATGCCTGAAAGGCCCGCCGATGGAACTGCAGCGCATGACCCGGTCGGAAACCGCGGCGGCCGGGATCCTGGCCGCCTGCATCGTCGTTCTTGGCGTCTGGCCGGCGCCTTTGCTCGACCTGATCGCCGGCAGTGTTGGCCAGGTCGCCCGCCTGTTCGGGACCTGAGATGAACGCCGAAGCCGACCTGCCCATCCGCGAGCGCCTGGCCCACTGGATCGAGCATCTGACGCACGTCTTGCCGGCGCAGGCGCCGATCCGCGATTTCGTGCACCACAACACCCTGCACGGTTTCCAGCATCTGCCCTTTGCCGAGGCGCTGGCGGCGGCTTCGGCGCTGACCGGGGCGACCACTTATTGGCCGGAAGCCAAGTTCCGCGAGTGTTTGGCCAGCGGCCGGATCAGCGCCGACGACCTCAATGCTGCCCTCGATGATTTCGGCGTCGCCGATTTGGACGCTCCCGTGATCCGCGCCCTGAGCCGGCGCGACGTCTTGCTGGCCAGCCTGCTGGCCGGCAACGATGCGCCCGATGCCAGCCGTCTGGACTGGCTGCAGCGTGAAACGGCGTTGGCCGACGATTTGATTTTTGCCCATTTTTTCCGGTTGACCGTAGCAATGCCGGCTGCCGCCGATGCCCAGCCCTGGCCGTCGCTCGCCCAGGCCCGCTGGGCCGAGCTCTGCGGCCGCATCGGCAAAGCCTGGACCTGGCGCAGCCTGCTTGAACACCTGAGCGGCGAGGACGTGCTCGAGCGCGTGCGCAGCATCCTCCAGCGCCACCTCGCGGCGCATCTCGACCTCGGCGTCGCGGCCTGGCGCAACCCGGCGCAGGGGCAGGGCTTCTTCGCCGCCTGGCGGGCCAGCGCCGGTTTCGACCTGGCCTGGGAAATGGACGAGTTGCCCAATGTCCGCGACGAAATCCTGCACCTGCCGGACAGCCCGATCGACGTCCTGCTCGAAGAACTGCCGCGCCTGGTCGCCGACCAAAGCCTATGGCCCGGCTATCTGCAGCGCCTGAGCCTCGAATTGCCCGGCTGGTCTGGCATGTTCCTGTGGCGCGAGCGCCATCCCGGGCGCGGCGACGGGACGCCGGTGGCCATGCTCGACTACCTCGCCGTGCGCGTCCTGCTCGAACGCCTGCTCAGCGACGACCTGCTGCGGCGGCTGACCGGCGGGCCGCTGCCACTGGCTGATCTGCCCGAGCACTACGCCGCCCGTCCGGAAGAGTTTCTCGTCCGCGATGCGCTGCACCAGGCCTGGCTGCCCGAAGAGCTGCAAGGCCGCGCCGCCGGCCTGGTCGATCAGGCCCGCCACGAGCACGTCGATGCCGAAGACTGGCGCCATCTGGCCGCCGCCATCGCCCCGGCCATGCTCGGCGCGCAGGCCGCCAACGCCGCCTGGCAACTGGCCGCCCTGAGCCGCCCACTGGGCCTGACGCCGGCCGACCTGGAAACCCTGAGCAGCGAGGACGTCGCCTCCTTGCAATCGTGTACCGGCAGCCTGGCGACCGAGCAACGCAGCCAGATCTGGCTGCTCGCCTACGAACGCCATTACCGCGAACAACTGTTCGCGGCGCTGACCGCCAACCATCCGCGCCAGAACGCGCCGGCCACGCCGTCGGCGCAGGTCGTCATGTGCATGGACGACCGCGAGGAGGGCACGCGCCGCCATCTCGAAGAAGTTGCTCCGGACATCGTCACCTATGGCGCCGTCGGCTTCTTCGGCGTGCCGATCTACTGGCAGGGGCTGGACGATGCCGGCCGGACAGCGCTCTGCCCGGTCGTCGTGCGGCCGACCCAACTCGTCCGCGAACAGGGCCTCGCCGGTGCCGAAGTCGAGCAAGACAAGCGTGCCGCCCGGCGCGAACGGCGCCTGCAGTGGCGCGAACGTTTCTATCAGGCGACGCGCCGGCGCGCCGTGGCCGGCCCGATTCTGACCGCCCTCGGCAGCCTGCCGGCGCTCGCCGCGCTGACCGCGACGACGCTGGCCCCCGGCTGGTTTGCCGAAACGGCACGGCGCTGGCGCGAGCAATACGACGGCCGGCTGGCCACCCGCCTGGTCCTGACCGCCGAGCAGAAAATCGAGGCGACGCCCGAACAGCCGCAACTGGGCCTGACCGACAGCGAACAGATCAAGTACGTCGAAGACTTCCTGCGCATGATCGGCCTTACCGACGCGTTTGCCCCGCTCGTTCTCTTCTTCGGCCACGGCTCGGGCAGCCGCAACAATCCGCACCTCTCAGCCTACGACTGCGGCGCCTGCTCGGGCAAACATGGCGGGCCGAATGCGCGGATCTTCGCCACCATGGCCAATCGCCCCGAAGTGCGCGCCGGGCTGGCTGCGCATGGCCTGCTCATTCCCGAAAGCACCTGGTTCGTCGCCGCCGAGCACAACACCTGCGACGACGGTGTCGAGTGGTACGACCTCGACACCGTGCCCGAACGTTTCCACGCGGCGCTCGACACCCTGCTCGCCCAGATCGGCGAAGCCTGCCGGGCGCATGCGGCAGAGCGCTGTCGCCGCCTGGCCTCGGCGCCCGTCCGGCCGACGCCTTGGAAAGCCCGCCAGCACATGCTCGGCCGGGCCAGCGACATTTCCCAGGCGCGGCCGGAACTCGGCCACGCCAACAACGCCGCGGCCTTCATCGGCCGGCGTGAGATGAGTCGCGGCCTCTTCCTCGACCGCCGCGTCTTCCTGATTTCCTACGATCCGGCCAGCGATGACGACGGACGGATCGTCGAAGACATCCTGCTTGCCGCTGGCCCGGTCGGCGCCGGCATCGCCCTCGAATACTATTTTTCGACGGTCGACAACGAACGTTTCGGCTGCGGCTCGAAAATCACCCACAACATCACCGGCCTGTTCGGCGTCATGGAAGGCGCCGATTCCGACCTGCGCACCGGCCTGCCCTGGCAGATGGTCGAAATCCACGAGCCGATGCGCCTGCTCGTCGTCGTCGAACAGACCACCGAGCGCCTGACGGCCATCCTCAATCGGCAACCGCCGTTGCAGGAACTGATCAACAACGAATGGATCGTTTTGGCCGCAAAATCCCCGTCGACCGTAGCAATCGAGCTGTACTGCCCGCGCCGCGGCTGGCTGCGATGGTCCGGCCCGGCTGTCCTGCCGCAGGTCGGGCGCTCGGTCGACTGGTTCGCCGGCGAGTCGGAAGCGCTGCCGCCGGCGATTATTCTTGGTGGGGCAGAGCGCCCTCGTAAATCACGGGAAATGGATCACCTCCCCCTTCAAGGGGGAGGCAGGGAGGGGGATGGGTTGGGGGGCGGAACTCGGACCCATCCCCACCCCAGCCCTCCCCTTGAAGGGGAGGGGGCCGCGCTCCCGACCATGGCGAGTGTCAAGGAGCCCAAATGATGGTCCTGCTCGAAATCCTCCCCAACTGGATCTGGCTCGTCCCTGTCCTGCCGCTCGTCGCCGTCGTCATCAACGCCGCCCGCGTCCTGCTCGGCACGGCCACGGGCGACGCGGCCGAGCCGCTGACTGCCCGGCTGTCATCGCTGGCCGCTTTCGGCGGGCTGGCGCTCATGATCGCCATCGACGCCCTGGCCCTCATCGACGCCCCCCCCGGCCATCTGCGTCTCGCCCACTGGTTCGGCAACGGCAACTGGGAGGCGACCTTCTCCTTCATGCTCGACCCGCTGTCGCTGACGCTCGGCACGCTGACCGCCCTGATCGGCTGGCTGGTCATCCGTTTTTCGGCCAACTATCTGCACCGCGAGTCCGGCTTCCACCGCTACTTCATCGCCCTCAGTTTCTTCCTGGCCGGCATCCAGATCGTGCTGCTCGCCGGCAACGGGCTGCTTGCCTTCGTCGGCTGGGAGATGTGCGGTGTCTCGTCCTTCCTGCTCATCGGCTATGCCTGGCATCGGCCGGTAGCGACGGGCAATGCGCTGTTCGCCTTCATCACCAATCGCGGCGGCGACGCCGGTTTCCTGCTTGCCCTCGGCCTGGCCGCCACCTGGCTCGGCGGTTTCGAATGGACGCTGCTCTCGAAAGCCGCGCAGATCAGCGTCGTCAATGACCGGCTGCTGGTCGTCGGCTTCGTCGTCGCCGCGCTCGCCAAGTCGGCGCAACTGCCTTTCTCGGCGTGGATCACCAAGGCGCTCGAAGGGCCGACGCCGTCGTCGGCCATCTTCTACGGCGCGGTGATGGTCCATGCCGGGGTCTATCTCATGCTGCGCCTCGAGCCGCTGCTCGTCCAAGTCCCGGACGTCATGTTCGGCCTCGTCGTCGCCGGCACGCTGACGGCGATCTACGCCTGGCTGTGCGGCCTGGTGCAGACCGACGTCAAGTCGGCGCTGATCTTCGCCACGCTGTTCCAGGTCTCGCTGATGTTCGTTTCCATCGGCCTGGGCTGGACGACGCTGGCCCTCGTCCATCTCTGCCTGCATGCCGGCTGGCGGGTCTGGCAGTTCCTCGTCGCCCCGTCGTGGCTGGTCATCACCCGCGAGCGGCCGCCGCCACCACCGGCCTGGCTGCGTAGCAATCAGCTGCTGTACACCGCCGCCCTGCAACGTTTCTGGCTCGACAAGCTGGCCGATACCCTGTTCGTCCAGCCGACCGCCTCTTTCTCGCGCGATGCGCACGCCTTCGAGGAGCATTTCATCGACCGCGCCATCGGTCAGCCGGGGCAGGGCAAGGCGGTCCATGCCGACCGCCCGCTGGTCGTTGCCGATGGCTTGCCCGGGCGTCTGCTGGCCTGGGCTTCGGATGTCCTGCAACGCATCGAATACCGGCTCCTCCTGCGCGGCAAGGGCGGCACGGCCGAAAAGCTCATGCACCGGGCCGGCGCCTACCTGCGGACGCTGGAAAACCTGCTTGAACAGCCGCGCTACCTCATGATGGCGGTGATGGCGACTTTCGTGGTGATCCTGTGAGCGGCCTGACCGAAATCTTCTGGACCGAGCAGGCCAGCCTGCCGCTGCTCCTCGCCCTGCAACTGCTGCCGCTGCTCGGCGCGGCCGTCGTCTATGCCCTCAACGAGCGACGCACCGGCGTTACGCTCGGCAAGGTCTTCGCGCTGGGCGAATTGCTGCTGTGCATCGTCGCCGTCAGCCACATCAACCCGACCCTGCCCGCCCTGCAACTGGCTGAACGCTTCGCGCCGCTGGCCTACCACGTCGCGGTCGACGGCCTGAGCCTGCTCTTTTTGCTGCTCGTCGCGCTGCTCACTTTGCTCATGACGCTGTACGGCATGAGCCGCGGCATGATCTCGCCGGGCCGGCTGTTTGCCGTGCTGCTGCTGGCCGAGGCCGGGCTGGTCGGCATGCTGGTGACGGTCAATGTGGCGTGGTTCGCCGCCTTCTCGGCCCTTGAGCTGTGGTCGGTGGTTTATCTGTTGCGGCGCTGGGCCTCGTCGCGGGCCGAAATCCTCGCCTTGTCCCGTTTCGTCCAGTATCAGGCCTTCGGCTGGGTGCTCTTCGCGGCCGGCTGCCTGGTGCTCGGCTGGGGCCACGCCGAAGCAACCGGGGGGCAGTGGAGCTTCGATCTCTTCGACCTGGTCGGCGCCGTGCCGGTCGGCAAGTTCCAGACGGCGGCCTTCTACCTGCTGTTCTACGGCCTGGCCGTGCGCACGCCGCTCTTCCCGCTGCACGGCTGGCTGCCCAACATGGCGCAGCACGGCCTGATCGCCGTCGCCCCGGCGCTCATGGTCGGCGTCA
>PHCH01000139.1 GCA_002840785.1 Betaproteobacteria bacterium HGW-Betaproteobacteria-4
GGCGTACTGAGCCACAAGCTTGCGGCGCTTTTCTTCACGGTTGATCAGAGCAAGTTTTGCCATGATTGCCTCAATTCTTGAACGGGAACTTGAACGCCGCCAACAGAGCCTTGGCTTCTGCGTCGGATTTCGCGGTCGTGGTGATGCTAATGTTCATACCCCGCAGAGCATCGATCTTGTCGTACTCGATTTCCGGGAAAATGATCTGCTCTTTGACGCCCATGTTGTAGTTACCCTGGCCATCAAAACCCTTGCCAGAAACACCACGGAAGTCGCGAACTCGCGGCAGCGCAACGGTGACCAGACGATCGAGAAACTCGAACATGCGCGGACCACGAAGCGTGACCATGCAACCAATCGGGTAACCGTCACGAATCTTGAAGCCAGCAATAGACTTGCGGGCCTTGGTCGTCACCGGCTTCTGACCTGCAATCTTCTGCATGTCGCCAACGGCGTTCTCGAGAACCTTCTTGTCAGCCACCGCCTCACCAACACCCATGTTCAAGGTGATTTTGGTGATGCGCGGAACTTCCATCACGGACTTGTAACCAAATTGCTTGCTCAGATCAGCAACAACGGTTTCTTTGTAAAACTCTTGCAAACGCGCCATGACCACTCCTTATGCGTTCACCAGTTCGCCGTTCGACTTGAACACGCGAACCTTGCGGCCATCCTCAAGCGCCTTGATGCCGACACGGTCAGCCTTCTTGGTCGCCGGATTGAACAGCGCAACATTGGAGATATGAATCGGCATGTCTTTATCAACGATGCCACCCGCCACACCCTTTACAGGATTCGGCTTGACGTGCTTCTTGGCACGATTGACACCCTCGACGAGCACGTGCTCATCATCGACACGACGGAGCACGGAACCGCGCTTGCCTTTGTCTTTACCGGTAATTACGACGACTTCGTCGCCTTTACGAATCTTTTCCATGGCCAGTCCTTACAGCACTTCAGGAGCTAGGGACACGATCTTCATAAAGCGCTCAGTACGCAGTTCGCGGGTTACCGGGCCAAAGATGCGCGTGCCGATCGGCTCGAGCTTGTTGTTAAGAAGAACGGCGGCATTGCCATCAAAGCGAACCAGCGAACCATCGGGACGACGAACGCCCTTGGCAGTGCGAACCACCACAGCATTGTAAACATCGCCTTTTTTGACGCGGCCGCGCGGCGCAGCATCCTTGATGCTGACCTTGATGATGTCACCAATGCCTGCATAGCGGCGCCTGGATCCACCGAGCACTTTGATACACATTACTGAACGTGCGCCGGTGTTATCGGCGACATCCAGAGTCGTCTGCATCTGAATCATTTAAATTAACTCCAACTTAATCCGCTTGCGCGGTCAGTCTTGGAACCCGTGCGGGTTGAACAACTTCGCAAACCCTCAGGACGAGGGCTGCAAAAAAGAAGCCGGATTATACCGGCTTCTTTCAAGACTGCGCAAGCATTTTAAGAAACTTTCGTTATACAACGATCGCCTTCTCAAGAACACTCGTCACTGCCCAGGTCTTGGTACGCGAAACCGGACGGGTTTCGACGATCTCGACGAGATCACCAGCCTTGGCCGAGTTGCCCTCGTTATGGGCATGATATTTCTTCGAACGAACCATCACCTTGCCGTACATGGGGTGCTTGACCTTGCGTTCGACGAGGACGGTAACCGTCTTTTCCATCTTGTCGCTGACAACGCGACCGACGAGAGTACGTTTGATACTGGTGGATTCGCTCATTGCTGCACCGCCTTTTCACGGATAAGCGTACGAACGCGAGCGATGTCGCGACGCACCTTGGACATTTGGCTGGTATTGGACAGCTGCTGGGTAGCGAGCTGCATACGCATACCGAACTGGGCCCTCAACAGGTCCAGCAATTCCTTGTTGAGCTCGTCCACACTCTTGGTTCTCAATTCACTAGCTTTCATGATTACCCCAAATGACGAGTCACGAAGGTGGTAGCAATCGGCAACTTGGCGGCAGCGAGAGCAAATGCTTCGCGCGCCAGAGCTTCATTGACACCATCCATCTCATAGAGCACTTTGCCCGGCTGGATCTCAGCGACCCAGTACTCCGGGTTACCCTTACCGTTACCCATACGAACTTCGGCCGGCTTTTTGGAAATCGGCTTATCCGGGAAGATACGGATCCAGATGCGACCGCCACGCTTGATGTGACGCGTCATGGCACGACGAGCAGCTTCAATCTGACGCGCCGTCAGGCGGCCACGACCGGTTGCCTTGAGGCCCCACTCACCGAACGACACTTTTGTGCCGCGGGTAGCCAGACCTTCGTTGCGCCCCTTGTGTTCCTTGCGGAACTTGCGGCGATTTGGTTGCAGCATGTTAAGCACCTGCCTTTCTTACGCCCGGAGCGCCAGCGCCATCAGCCTTCTTGACTGTACGGGTACGCGGCTTGTCGCCTTCCGGCTTACCCGGTGCACGACGCGGCCGACGATCGTCGGCCACAGGCTCGACAACTTCCGGCTGCTCGTTGCGATCCAACATGTCACCCTTGTAAACCCAGACTTTGATCCCGATAATGCCGTAGGTGGTCAGGGCTTCCGAGGTGGCGTAATCGATGTCTGCGCGCAGGGTATGGAGCGGCACGCGGCCTTCGCGATACCATTCGCTACGAGCGATTTCAGCACCATTCAGACGGCCAGCGCTCATCACCTTGATGCCCTGGGCACCGAGACGCATGGCGTTTTGCATGGCGCGCTTCATGGCACGGCGGAACATGATGCGCTTTTCGAGTTGCTGGGCAATCGAATCAGCGATCAGTTGCGCATCGATTTCCGGCTTGCGGATCTCTTCGATCGAGACATGGACGGGAACGCCCATGATGCGCTGAAGATCTGTACGCAGTTGTTCGATGTCTTCGCCCTTCTTGCCAATGACCACACCCGGACGAGCCGAATAGATGGTGACACGGGCGTTCTTGGCCGGACGCTCGATCAGCACACGACCAACGGAGGCGTGCGCCAGCTTGCGCTTGAGATACTCACGAACCTTGATGTCTTCGTTGAGCATGCCCGGGAAATCCTTGCTGTTGGCGTACCAGCGCGAACCCCAGTTCTTTGTGACTGCCAGGCGGAAGCCAGTCGGATGAATTTTCTGTCCCATGGCTCTTCCTTAGTTACCAACGGTCAGATAGATATGGCAGGTCGGCTTGACGATCCGATTGCCACGACCCTTGGCGCGCGCCGTAAAGCGCTTGAGCACCATGCCTTTTTCAACGTAGATGGTTTTCACCGTCAGTTCGTCGATATCAGCACCATCGTTGTGCTCAGCGTTGGCGATTGCCGACTCCAGCACTTTCTTGACGATACCGGCGCCCTTTTTGGGGCAGAAAGCCAGGATGTTCAGAGCCTGGCCAACCGGCTTGCCGCGCACGAGGTCCGCAACTAGGCGGCCCTTTTGCGCAGAGAGGCGTACGCCTCGCAAATTTGCACGAGTTTCCATGTCAGCTCCTTACTTCTTGGCCTTCTTGCCGGCGGTGTGACCCTT
>PHCH01000017.1 GCA_002840785.1 Betaproteobacteria bacterium HGW-Betaproteobacteria-4
GCTCGCCGCCCTGCCCATGGCCGCCGCCTTGCCGGCGCTGGCCGATGGCCTCGAAACGATCCGCCAGCGCGGCCGGTTGCGCGTTGCGGTGTATAACGACTTTGCGCCGTATTCGATCGGGGGCGGCAAGGGCATCGATGCCGACGTCGCCCGGGCGATTGCCGGAAAGCTGGGCCTGGCAGCCGAAGTCGTCGGCTACAACGCCGACGAAGACATGAACGACGACCTGCGCAACATGGTCTGGAAAGGCCATTACCTGGGCACGCCGGCGTCCGACGTGATGATGCATGTGCCGGTGGACGAATACCTGGCTCGGGCCAACGACAAGGTCCGCATTTTCGGCACCTACCACGTCGAAACGCTGGCCCTGGCGCGCAATCCGGAGCGCGTGCCGAAACCGTTGGCCGGCTCGGCAGCGGTCGCGCTGGAGATCTTCACGCGCGAGAAAATCGGTGTCGAAACGGCATCGCTGGCTGACTCCTTCATGCTCGGCGTGCTCAATGGCCGCCTGCGCGAGAACGTCGTGCATTTCAAGAACGTTGCCGAAGCCGCCAAGGGGATGGCCGAAGGCAAGGTGGCGGCTGTTCTGGCACCGCGTGCCGAGCTTGAAGCGGCGACTCAGGGGCTGGGCAATCTGGTTCTCGAAAGCCCGAAATTTGCCGAACTGAAAGTCGATAGCTGGAAGCTTGGCATGGCCGTCAAGGTCGAGGATCAGGCCCTGGCCGAAGCGATCGCCAGTGCGCTGGCCGACTTGAAGAAGGATGGCACGATTGCCGACATCTTCAAGCGTCACGGCATTACGCATCAGGCGGGCTGATCATGCAACGGCCCCTGCCCAAACTCCTCCTGGCCGCCCTGGTCGGTGCTTTTGCCGGCCTTGCGCTGGCCGCTCCGATGGCCTACGTGCCGAACGAAAAAACGGCGACCGTCAGCGTCATCGATACCGCCACCGACCAGCGCCTGCGCGACTTTGCGGTCGGCGTGCGGCCGCGCGGCATCGCCAGCGGGGGCGGCCGGCTGTACCTGAGCGACGGCAAGACGGGCAGTCTGCTCATCGTCGATACCGCTACCGGCCAATTGCTCAAGACTGTTCTCGTCGGCGATTCGCCGGAAGGCGTCAGCCTCTCCGCCGACGGCAAGTTGATCGCCGTGGCGGTCGAGGACGATAACAGCGTCGTCCTGCTTGCTGCGCCCGAGGGCAAGGAGATGGCCCGCATCAAGGTGCATGGCAAGAACCCGGAGCACGCCGTGTTCAGCCCGGACGGCCGCTGGCTCTACGTCAGCGCCGAAGAGGCCGAGCAGGTCGATGTGATCGACGTCGCCGCGCACCGGCAGGTGGCCAGCATTCCGGTTGGCCTGCGGCCGCGCGGCATCGGCTTTTTGCCGGACGGCAGCCGCGCCTATGTGGCCAGCGAAATGGCCGGCAAGGTCTACGCCATCGATGTCGCCGGGCGCCGCGTCCTGGCTGAAATCACCGCCGGTCAGTATCCGAACGGGATCGCCGTGCATCCGGACGGCAAGCGCGTCTTCGTCTCCAACGGACGCGATCCGTCGGTGATGGCCATCGACGTCGCCAGTAACACCATCGTCGCCACCGTCGAAGTCGGCAAGCGCCCGTGGAACATGGCGATCACGCCCGACGGCACCAAGCTCTACGTGGCCAATGGCCGCTCCGGCACGGTTTCCGTCATCGATACGACCAGCTACAAAAAGCTGGCCGACATCGAAGTCGGCCAACTGCCCTGGGGTGTCAGCATCCAATGAGCGGCCAGCGCTATACGCTGCCGGCCATCGCGCTGCACTGGGCGCAGGCCGTCGTCGTCATCTGGCTGCTCTGGCTGGGCTGGACCATGGTCGATCTGCCCAAGGGGGCCGAGCGCAGCGCCGCCTACGGGCTGCACAAGTCGCTCGGCCTGCTCGCGCTGATCCTCATCGGCGTCCGTCTGGCCTGGCGCCGCGGCCATCCGGCGCCGGCATTGCAGGTCGGCGGCTGGCAAGCGAAGCTCGCCACCGCCACCCACCATGCGCTTTACGCCTTGCTCCTGCTGGCGCCCCTGGCCGGCTTTCTCGCCTCGTCCTTCACGCCCTACGCCATCAAGTTCTTCGGCATCGAGCTGCCCAGGCTAGGCTGGCCCGACGAAACGCTCAACGGCGCTTTCAAGCTGGCCCATGTCGCCTTGGTCTGGAGCCTGGCCGCTTGCATCGCCCTGCACATCGCCGGCGGCCTCAAGCATGCGCTCCTGCGCGACGGCACCTTGCAACGCATGTTGCCCGGCGGGTTGTTCAAAAACTGAACAGCTGTTCCGTGGTGTAGCAATGTGCTCTGACTAAAGTAATAGCGATTGCTACGGTCAACCGGGAAAAACAGGCAAAAATGAAATCCATCGCCACCTTCGGGTGGCTTTTTTTTGCCTGCGCCGACGCTCCTGGCTGGCCGGAAACGCGTGATATGCTGGAGTTCTTTCCGGTGCGCTACGGCCTGATGCCGGCTTCGGGCGAATACCCAAAAACATCAGTCAATCAGGAAACTAATCATGAAACTCCAATCCCTGTTGTTGCTGCTCATTCTGGCCTTGATCGCCGCCTTCACCGCCCTGAACTGGGGGGTCTTCCTGTCGCCGACCGATTTGTGGCTCGGCTTCACCTCGGTGCAAATGCCGCTGGGGCTGGTCATGCTCGGGCTGCTCGTCTTCGTCACCGCGCTGTTTCTGGTCTATGTGCTCTACCTGCAAGGCTCCGTCCTCCTCGAAGCCCGCCGCAATTCACGCGAGTTGCACACCAACCGGGAACTGGCCGATCGCGCCGAGGCCTCGCGGTTCACCGAATTGCGCACTTTCCTGGAGGCGGAGCTGGCCCGGCAGTCGAGCCTGAACCTTGAATCGAAAACCGCCGTGATTGCCCGGATCGATCAGCTTGAGCACGATTTCCGCGCCTTCTCCGAGCAGTCCGCGAACACGCTTGCCGCCTACATCGGCGAGGTGGAGGATCGTCTCGAGACGCTCACCACACCGCCCGCGGCCCCCTGAGTCGTCGTCGCCACCTCGCCAAAGGAGCCGCCATGCCCGAGCAAAATCTTCTTGGCAAACGGGTGCTGGTCACCCAGGCCGACCAGTTCATGGGGCCGGTGCTGTGCGCGGTGTTGGCCCGGCACGGGGCCACGGTGATCGCCAATACCGCCGATCTCGTCGAGGTCGGGGCGCCGGCCGCCGTGGTTGCCGAGGCCGGGCCGATCGACGTTCTCGTCGCCAACCTGGCCATTCCGGCCCCCGGCACGGCGGTGGCTGAGGTTTCGGAAGCGGAGTGGAATGACGTTTTTGGTGTGCTCGTTGATCCGCTGGCGCGGCTGTTCCGGGCCGTGTTGCCGGCGATGATCGCCCGCCGTTCGGGCAAGATCCTGGTCATGGGCAGCGCTTCCGCCCTGCGCGGCATGAAGGGGCGGTCGACCTACAGCGCGGCGCGCGGCGCCCAGCTGGCCTACGTGCAGGCCGTTGGCGTCGAGGTCGCGCCGCACAATGTCCAGGTCAATGCCATCGCCCAGAACTTCGTCGAGAACCCGACCTACTTTCCGCCCGAAGTCCAGGCCGACCCGCGTTTTCAGGAGCGCCTCAAGCGCGAGGTGCCGCTCGGGCGGCTGGTCAGCGCCGAGGAGGATGCCGAGTTTGCCGCCTATCTGTGCAGCGACGCGGCCAATTGCTTTGTCGGCCAGGTCTTTCCGGTTTGCGGCGGCTGGGCGCCGCGCTGAGGCGGGCGCCTTTTCATCTTTTCCGGACGGCTTCAGCGCGACAGCATGGCCTGTTCGTTCTGCAGGGCGGCCTTCAAATCGGCGATCAGATCCTCGATCTTGCCTTGGGCATCGTAAAACTCCAGATTGCCGTCGTCGCTTTCGAGGACGACGTTGGGTTCGTCACCATGCAGCGGTACCTGAACATGCACGCCCTTGGTGAAGACGATCATCCCGTCGACGCGTTTTGATGGTTCGCTCAGGGCGACGGGCGTGAATCCGAGCTTGTTGAGTTTTTCGGCCAGGGCTTGGGCGTTCATGTTTTTCCTTTGTGAATTCGGGGTTATTTCTGGGCGACCGACCAGATGAAGGCTTGCACGTCGACCAGGTCGCGCGGCATCAGGCCTTCTTCGAGCAGGTTGGTGCGGACGTAGCTGTAGAGCCGGGTGACCGCATCGTAGGTCTTCCAGTTCGGCTCGGGCTTGTAGTTGATGCGCCAGCACAGCGCCTTGGCGGCGTTCTGGATGGCGCTCGGCTTGATGTAGGCGGATTGCTGCGGGTGGCGGAGGAAGCTGAACAGCGTCGCAAACGGCCATTTGTTCAGCTCGAGGATGCCGAGCGTGCGCAGGAAGAGCAGGTTGGCGCTGGTTTCGACATGCCGGGCACGGTCGCAGACGGCGTCGAAACTGCCTTCGCCGATGAGCCGCGACAGCTCTTCCTGGCTCAGCAACTGGGCGCACATTTTCTGGCCGCGCAGATTGGTTTCGCGCGCGCTCTTGATGAAATCGGCGTCCTCGAAACCGTTCGGGTACTTCTCCATGAAGCGGTCAATCGCCATGGGGATGGTCACATAATCGTCGCTGACCATCTCGGAGGCGACGATGAGGTTGTCGAGGAGGCGGTGTTTCGAGGCCGCGCCTTCGGCTTTCTCGAGTTTGATGAAGGAACGTGAAAGGCGCTTGCGGCCGGCGCCGACAAAAAATACATCGAGATTGTCGGGCGTTGCGCTGAGCACCTTGCCGAGACCCCATTCCTGCTGGTTGGGGTGTAACACTCGATCGCCTACCAAGGACTGGCCCATTCAGGCCGGGCAATCTGCGGCCCGGTGCGCCGCATGTCGATTTTGATTTTGGCCTTTATTTCCGGTTGACCGTGGGAAACGGCCAGCCGGGCGCTCGGCCGGCCTGATGGCCGGCGCGGCGCCCTACAGCAGCAAGCGGGGTGAGCGAGGGCTCAGTGCAGCGAGAGGATCCACTGGATCGCGGCGTGCAGGTTCTCGTCGCTGATCTTGTCGGCCGGGTGGGGGATCATCGGGACCGTGCCCCAGTTGCCGGAGCCGCCATGGCGGACTTTCTCGAACAGGACTTCGGGCGCCTTGGCATCGCCCTTGTATTTGGCGGCGACGTCCTTGTAGGCCGGGCCGACGCGCTTCTGGTCGACGGCGTGGCAGGCGACGCAACGGGCTTTCTTGACGGCGGCTTCGCCATCGGCAGCCTTGGCCGGTGCGTGGGCGACAAAGAGGGCGGCTGCGACCAGGGGCAGCAGGGTGGTGCTCAGTTGCTTGTTCATGTGAATGGTTCCTTGGATTAAACGAGGCCGGCCGCCTGCAATTCAGCCCATTCGGCATCGGTGAACAGCCGCGAACGGGTGTGGAAAGCCATGCCGGTGTTGCTTTCGAGCGAGAAATTGCCGCCCGATCCGGAGACGACGTCGATGATCAGTTGGGTGTGCTTCCAGTACTCGTACTGCGAGGTGCTGATGTAGAACGGGACGCCGCCGATATCGCCGAGATGCACGTCGTAGGCGCCCACGGTCAGGTCGGTCGGCAGGTAGCAGTTGGGTGCGCTGTTGTCGCAGCAGCCGCCGGACTGGTGGAACATCAGTTGCTGGCCGTATTGCTGTTTCAGGAGCGCGATGAGCTCAAGCGTTGCCGGGGTGGCGATGACGCGGTCGACCATGTTTTTCTCCCAAAAAAGGGGGGCGGTTGCCCGCCCCCAAAGAGTTGCCCGCAAAACTGTGCGGCCAGTGGAGGAGATGCTCTGTTTAGAAGAAGCCCAGCTTTTGTTCAGCGTAGCTGACGAGCAGGTTCTTCGTCTGTTGATAGTGGTCCAGCATGACCTTGTGGGTCTCGCGGCCGATACCGGATTCTTTGTAGCCGCCGAAGGCAGCGTGTGCCGGGTAGGCGTGGTAGCAGTTGGTCCACACGCGGCCGGCCTGGATGGCGCGACCCATGCGGTAGGCGACGTTGCCGTTACGGCTCCAGACGCCGGCACCAAGGCCATAGACGGTATCGTTGGCGATCTGCAGGGCTTCGGCTTCATCCTTGAAAGTCGTCACGGCCAGCACCGGCCCGAAAATTTCTTCCTGGAAGATGCGCATCTTGTTGTGGCCCTTGAACAGGGTCGGCTGGATGTAGTAGCCGCCTTCGATGTCGCCGCCGAGGTGGGCACGGTCGCCACCGATCAGCACCTGGGCGCCTTCTTCCTTGCCGAGCTTGAGGTAGCTCTGGATCTTGTCCATCTGCACCTGCGAAGCCTGGGCACCCATCATCGTCTCGGTGTCGAGCGGGCTGCCCTGCTTGATGGCAGCAACGCGAGCCAGCACGCGCTCGATGAACTTGTCGTAGATCGATTCCTGGATCAGTGCGCGCGACGGGCAGGTACACACTTCACCCTGGTTGAAGGCGAACAGCACCATGCCTTCGATGGCCTTGTCGAGGAAGCCGTCATCCTTGTCCATGACGTCGGCGAAGAAGATGTTGGGCGACTTGCCACCCAGTTCCAGCGTGGCCGGAATCAGGTTGTTGGCAGCGGCCTGGGCAATGACGCGGCCGGTCACGGTCGAGCCGGTGAAGGCGATCTTGGCGATGCGCTTGCTGGTAGCCAGCGGCATGCCGGCGTCGCGGCCGAAACCATTGACGATGTTGAGCACGCCCGGCGGCACGATGTCGGCGATCAGTTCAGCCAGGATCAGGATGGAGATCGGGGTCGATTCGGCCGGCTTCAGAACCACGCAGTTGCCAGCGCCGATGGCCGGGGCCAGTTTCCAGGCCGCCATCAGGATCGGGAAGTTCCAGGGGATGATCTGGCCGACGACGCCGAGTGGCTCATGGATGTGGTAAGCCATGGTGTTTTCGTCGATTTCCGAAATGCCGCCTTCCTGGGCGCGCAGGCAGCCAGCGAAGTAACGGAAGTGGTCGACGGCGAGCGGGATGTCGGCCGCCAGCGTTTCGCGGATCGGCTTGCCGTTATCGACGGTCTCGGCATAAGCCAGCAGCTCGAGGTTGGCTTCCAGGCGGTCAGCGATCTTCAACAGAATGTTGGAGCGCGTGGTGGCATCGGTCTTGCCCCACTTCGGGAAAGCAGCATGGGCAGCATCGAGCGCCAGTTCGATATCTTCGGCGGTCGACTGGGCAGCCTTGGTGTAAACCTTGCCGTTAACCGGGGTTACGACGTCGAAATACTGACCCTTGACCGGGGCAACCCACTGGCCGCCGATGAAGTTGTTGTACTGGGCCTTGTAGGCGATCTTGGCACCAGCGGCGCCGGGAGCTGCATAAATCATGGTTGTCTCCAGTGTTCTTGAATGAAGTTGGAAATGGGTAATTCAAAGGGCTAACTCGAAGCCGGCAGATTCGGTTGATTCCTGAAATGACCTGCCGTGACTCGTGCCATCTAATGTGCATGCCGTGTGCCAGCCATGCCATTCCCACGGTCAACCGGAAAAAATGGCCAATTTTCAAATACTTGGTTTGCCGGGTGCCGTATTCGGCACGGCCTGGAGCAGATCATGGCGTGATCAACTGCTCAACAGGTGTTCAGGAATGGAGCAGTTGGGTTGGGCGAAGCGTGGAACAAAACCGCCAGCGTGCGGTTCGTCGAGGAAAGCGCGGGTTTCAACTATTGCAGACGCCGCGAGAGCGGCACTTATGGCAGGGTGGCCCAACGGGCCGCGCTGTCATAAGTTGTAGCTCCCTCTCTCACCCCGGAAGGCTACAATCGTACCGTTTGCCGGTGCCGTTCCGCTGGTAGTTGTAGCTCCCTCTCTCACCCCGGAAGGCTACAATCCTAGTCTTCGTGCGCAGTACGTCCGTTTTCGTTGTAGCTCCCTCTCTCACCCCGGAAGGCTACAATCTTCGGCCGCCGTCGGCCCCTCTGCAACGAGGTTGTAGCTCCCTCTCTCACCCCGGAAGGCTACAATCAATTCGCGCTGATGTTCGGCACAAAAGACGGTTGTAGCTCCCTCTCTCACCCCGGAAGGCTACAATCAGGGACCGCCGCAAGCCTGATGATCCACAAGTTGTAGCTCCCTCTCTCACCCCGGAAGGCTACAATCCGGCGCTAATTTTGGAGAGTGACGTGATCGGTTGTAGCTCCCTCTCTCACCCCGGAAGGCTACAATCCCGGCTAACAGTTGCTCCATTCGGTCCAATGTTGTAGCTCCCTCTCTCACCCCGGAAGGCTACAATCAATACCGATGTTGCGGACATCTTGATCGAGGTTGTAGCTCCCTCTCTCACCCCGGAAGGCTACAATCCCACCGTTTCTTCTTCCCGCCCTTTGATCCGTTGTAGCTCCCTCTTTCACCCCGGAAGGCTACAATCTGGATGGGGTTCGTCGCCCCGCCGGCCATTGTTGTAGCTCCCTCTCTCACCCCGGAAGGCTACAATCGCACCGGGAACCTGCTCGAGTACGGCAGCAGTTGTAGCTCCCTCTCTCACCCCGGAAGGCTACAATCCGCACATGGAAAGCAGCGGAGACTTCCATTGTTGTAGCTCCCTCTCTCACCCCGGAAGGCTACAATCCCGATGCTGGCATATTCAATCATTGTCTTGGTTGTAGCTCCCTCTCTCACCCCGGAAGGCTACAATCGCAAGGAGCGTCGCAATATGCAGTCACTTGGTTGTAGCTCCCTCTCTCACCCCGGAAGGCTACAATCTTCTTCGTGCGATGCTCTACGTAGTTGGCGGTTGTAGCTCCCTCTCTCACCCCGGAAGGCTACAATCACGGAAAATGAACTTACCACCCTGCAATCAGTTGTAGCTCCCTCTCTCACCCCGGAAGGCTACAATCGAACTTTGTCAGCATGTCCATGTAGCCCATGTTGTAGCTCCCTCTCTCACCCCGGAAGGCTACAATCCTTATAAGTTAGATCATCCATCGTCCGCTGGTTGTAGCTCCCTCTCTCACCCCGGAAGGCTACAATCTTTGTTCCTGTTCCATAAGGCGGATCGGTCGTTGTAGCTCCCTCTCTCACCCCGGAAGGCTACAATCCAGGGAGGCGTCCGGGTTTCTGCCGGTGTTGTTGTAGCTCCCTCTCTCACCCCGGAAGGCTACAATCTGCCTTGCGTGTAAGGCCAGCATGCGGGCTGTTGTAGCTCCCTCTCTCACCCCGGAAGGCTACAATCTAGAGGCGGCGGTTACCCCAGCCGCTACCCGTTGTAGCTCCCTCTCTCACCCCGGAAGGCTACAATCTAAAGTCGTGCTCTTGCCACGACACATAGGGTTGTAGCTCCCTCTCTCACCCCGGAAGGCTACAATCGCTCCGCGAACTCGTTGTCGACCAAGTCGGGTTGTAGCTCCCTCTCTCACCCCGGAAGGCTACAATCCCGTCGCACTGTTGATAATGTTCAAATCCCGTTGTAGCTCCCTCTCTCACCCCGGAAGGCTACAATCCGTTGAATAGGAGTTGAGCCCCCCTACAGCGTTGTAGCTCCCTCTCTCACCCCGGAAGGCTACAATCGTTACCTGCATGGATTACGCGGCCAATGAAGTTGTAGCTCCCTCTCTCACCCCGGAAGGCTACAATCTCCGACCGCGACAGCGGAGACGACAAGGGAGTTGTAGCTCCCTCTCTCACCCCGGAAGGCTACAATCCCTCACCTCCAGCGTTAGATGCTTGCGAAAGTTGTAGCTCCCTCTCTCACCCCGGAAGGCTACAATCTGACGAAACCGAAATCCCCGCCTGGCGTAAGCTGGGCGGGGATTTTTTTGTAGAAATCCGGGATCAAAACAGCAGCATCTGGTTCGCCGGAACCTTTTTTTCCTGAAAAAGGGGCATGCCGACCAAGAGGCGTATGCCGGCGAATTGCTTTTCCGTGACGGTCATGCAGCGAATGGAGCCGGCCGGCGGCAGGCTGTCGACTAGGCGTTTCAGGTGTTTTTCGTGGTCGTCGTTGCCATTCAGCAGTCGGGCATAGACGGACCACTGGATCATGTCGTAGCCGTCATTGAGTAGGAAGCGGCGGAATTGAACATAGGCGCGCTTCTCGGTTTTGGTGACCATGGGCAGGTCGAAGAAGACGATGAGTCGCATGAAGCGTCGTGTCTCCAGTCCCATGCCTCAGCATTCCAGCCTGTGGGCGTGCAAGCCGATCAAGGTGGGTAGTTCCAGTTCGCTGTCGCCTTGCTCGAAAAGCCGGGCGAGGCTTTCGACGGCGTATTCGATGGCGGAAAGCGCGGACATCTTGCCTTGCGGCATGCCGACATCGACATTGAGCAAGGCGACCAACGCGGCTTTGTCCTGCGGGGCGAGATCGCCTTCGGTGGTGGCCGGATTTTTGGCGACATGCAGGTCGACCAGAGGGCGGAAAGGTTCGATCAGGTCGTCGGCCAGATTGAAGGCGTTTTGTTCGCTGGCGTGGAACAGGCCGATGGGCGGGTGCATGCCGTGGGCGACCAGTCCGCGGGCGATGGCGCCACGCAGCACGGCATAGCCGTAATCGAGCGCGGCATTGGCCCAGCGCTCTTCCGCCCGATAAAAGCCTTGGCCGAAGAGTTGGGTGAAATAGAAGGCGGCGGCTTGACCTTCGAGGTTTTCCGTGTCGCCAGAACGCACGCGCCGGGCATAGGAGTCCATGCGGTCAACGCCTTTTTTTGCGCAAAAACGAAGGACGGCTGCCTGGTTTTCGATCTTGCGCCGGACGATGTTGGCCCACGCCTGCTTGGCCAACGGGCGTGGAATGTCCATCTGCTTGCGCATCAGGCGCGTGGTGCGGGAATGCGCGAGAAAGGGCAGGAAAACGCCGTTGGGCTGATGATTGTCGCCGGTGGCGTAAAGGCCGATGCCGTAGTCGGCGCAAGCGGAAAGTACAGGATGGGTTAGCTGAATTTCGCGGTGGTTCAGCACGATGATGGCAATGTCCTCGAAGGGGACGAAGGCGGTCTGTTCCTGTTCAATGGCCAGGGAAAAATGTTCCCGGCGCAGCTTGGCTGGCCGGGAAATCATCACGCTACGCCAGCCCACGACGTTTCTCCGGTGGGGCGGGGTAAATGTTGCCGAGGGTGTCGACGTGGAATTTTTCGACTTTAATGGCAGTTTTAACGCCGACGCCGCGAATCAAACCATCTTTTCCAACGGCCTGGTTTCTATCGTGAGCCCATATGCTTACGGCGCCCGTTGATCGGTCCGTTCCTGAGTAGTAGCCCAAGAAACTCTCGTTCTTGAGGCGTATCTGCACAAGATCGTTCGGGTGCAGCGAAAAACACCAGTCAAAACTGTCATCAATCAGCGTCCAGTCATCTTCGTCTTTGAATGCCACAACCGCTCGATCCGGCAGCCCCTTTACTCGATGATGTACATACACCGGCACCAGATGGAATTTGCCAGCCTTTGTGAAGACATCTACCCGCAACATACTGTCGTTCTTGGCGACGCCCCCGCGCACCGGGATGCCGGATAGCTTGTCGATGACCTTGGTCACTGTGCGAACGATGGGGCCGGTCGGGTTGCCTTCCTTGTCCGGTTTGCGTAGCGGATTGGTGGCCGGAAATGCTTTGTCACCCTTGCCGCCGTGGGCTTCAAGGCGTTCGCGAATGGCACCGTAGAGTTTGGCGTTGCGGTGCGGGTCGGCGAGCAAGTCGATGTCTTTCAGCGTCAGGCTAGCGAGCGCGACCTTTTGCGAAACGCTTCCGTTTTTCTTCAATTTTTCCGGCTGACCGTAGATGGTGTCCTTGTGCGCTGCGCCGCCGTTACGGCGTTGCGGTGCGCGGGAAACGAACAACGGTTTCAGCGCCGCGAGTTCTTCCACCGTATAGCTGCCCAAGCGCGCCACTTCCTCCCGCAACAATTCCGGCGAATCGATCTTCAGGCGGGCTTCGAGTTCGTGTCGGAAGTAGGGCCACGGGTCGGGGAAGTGTTCGCGCAGTTGCTGGTGCATGGCCGGATTGACGATTTCGCCGGTTTCTATATCGACGAAGCCATCGCGCACCTGCTCCAGTTCGCGGGTGCGCGAGTAATTGGACAGGCGCTGAACCATGCTGTGACTGCATGCGGCGACAACGGCTGCGTCAAGCGCGTGGTGGCGGTCGCTGTCGGCGCGAACCTTGAGCAGTCCCCAGCGGGTGCGCAGGAAGTTGGTCAGTTGGCCACTGACAACGACGCAGCGCTTGGCCTCGCTGCCTTCGGCGAGCTTCAGGTGTTGTTCGACGTAGTTCTTGAAGAAGCGGCAAACGTAGCGGGTGTCGTTCAGGTTGCGTTCGCGGAATTCCCCGGATTCCTTGGCGCCGAAATCCTTGCGCAGCAGCCGGGTGCGTTTGGCCAGCCGGTAGGCTTTGTTCGATTCGACGAAGGAGACGTAGCGTTGCCAAAGTTCGCTGTTCTCGGCCCCGCCCAGATATTCGTAGGGAGTGCGGTTGCCTTTGTCGCGGTTCTCGCGGGTCAGCACCAGAACCTTGTTGTTCTTGCTGTCGTCGAAACTGCGCGAATAGGGCAGGGCATGGTCGATTTCCGTGGAACCGTCGAGAAAAATTTCGGCGACATTGCCCGACGCGGTGAGCGGCCTTTGGCTGTAGGCGCATTGGCCGTTCTGTTCCCGGTACAGGCGCCATTTTTCGAACTCAAGGCCTTTTGGCGGGTGGCCGAACAACTCGATGAACTGCTCCCTGTCGCGCTGATTCCTGGCCTGGTATTCGTCCTGATCCTTCTTGATCTTGTTGCGCTCATCGAATGGCCGGGACAGATCGCGGGCCATTTCGATATGCACCGCCGAAGGTGAACCGTAGCGTCGGATGATGGCATTGACCACCTTGCGCGCCTGGTTGAGCGAGCGCAGAACGACGGGATTGCGCGGCATGTCCGCATCCTCGGCGAAGATCATCCGACCTTCATTGTCCCGACCGTCGTAGAGCGACGGCAGATACTTGTGTTCGCCTTCGCCGACCTTGTGCAACTGGCTGTGGTGGTAGCCGGCCTGAACGCAGGCTTCGTCGTAGCGTAGGCCTTTTTCCATGTGCGGCACGATGGCGCGCAAAGCCTTGAGCGACAAGGCGTGGAATTTGTCGAAACGGATGTTGAGCAGGGCTTCGGTCATGGCCTGCGGGTTGGGAAGGGCGAGCTTGGCGAGTTCGGCGCGGACTTCGTCGTCATCCTTGTAGACGCTCAGCACCCAGGCGATTTTGTCGAAAATTTCCGGTTGACCGCAGAGGGCGTCTCCCGACAGCTTTTTCCACTCATCGTCGAGGCCAACTCCAGTGTTGGTGAGCGTTTTTCGCAGTTCCTGCCAGGCCGGGATTTTGACCAACGTGGCCGATTCCGGGTCTTTGGCCTTGCCTTCGGCTTTTTGCGCCTCGGTCGGGTAGGCGAGGCCGATGAATTTGAAACTGCCGGCTTCCAGCAGTCCGGCTTGGGTGAGTGCTGCGCCAAGCTGTTTGTAGGTCAGGTCGCCGGCTTGCCGGTAAGGCAAGGGCAGGGCCAGCGAGCGTTCCTGATCGGTGAGTTGGCGGGTAATGCCGTCGGTGACGATGCGAAGATTGTTCATGCGGGTCAGCCAGACGTGGCGTTCGGCGGTGAAGCTGGCCTTGGGGGCGCGGTATTCGCCTTTCTCGAAAGTACAGGTGCCGAGCATCTTGAGTAGATCGGCGCCAGCCAGGGCTGGTTTTTGCTGCCAGAACAAACCGCTCTTCTTGTCACCGTTGCCGAGGATGGCCGATTCCAGTTTGCTGGAGGTGTGCGGGTTGCCGAATTCCCTTTGTTTGGCGAATAGCAGCGCCAGTTCCTTGGCCAGCAGTTCCCGTGAAAGTGCTTTGGTGTATTCGCCTTGTTTGTTTCGCGCTGCGCCATCTGGAATGGGATTCCCTTGTTTGTCCAGCTTGGTCAGTCCGCTTTCGTCGAGTCGCGGTTTCACGAATACATTGACGACCATTTCAGCCGCGCTGCGATAGCCCTTTTCATTCATCAGCTTGGCCGTGCCGGCCAATCCTTGCTTGACCTTGCCGCCTTCCCTCTTGCTGTCGCCTTCGGCCTGCTTTGCCTCGGCGCGGCTGATCCAGTGAAAACCCCGGTGCTTGCACAGGTGGTAAATGACGCGCGCCCATTCTTCGTTGCTCAGGCGGCGGTCGAGGCCATCGACGCGCAATTGCCAGAGCGAGGTAGCAAAAGGTTGTTCGGGCTTGAACAGTTTCGTATCGGTGATCAGACCGTCGCTTTTCAGCAGGCGGGCCAACTTCTTCAATCGCCACGCCCGGCGGAACAGGCGGCGCCGCATCAGGCGGGCGCTGCGCCGGGCAAGATTCAGGGATTCGCCTTCCTTGGCGGTTTCCGCTTTGTCGAAAGCCCTGACCCCCAAGTCGACGATGTGAGTTTCGCCGAGAATGCACCAGCCAACCGAGGCGATGCCAATGTCCAAGCCGATGGTATATGTCGCGCTCATGATTTGCGGTTTGTTATTCGAAGTGCGTAGAATAACGCCATGTAGCTTTCCGGGGTGAGAGCCGTTGCTACAATAAGGTGCCCCTTCGGGGGCGACCGAATCCGGCCCGGCAGGGAAACCTGCCGGGCCTTTCTATTTGTCTTCGTGGGATGCCAAATGACCTATGAGCAGATCGTCGCTGCAGCGCTGAGACTCAGCAAGGAGCAGCGGGCTGATTTGGCGGACCTGTTGTGGCTAACGGTCGACCGGCCACAGGACGTCGCCGAGACTTGGCTGGTCGAAGCCGAGAAGCGGGTGGATCAATTTGATCGTCAGCAGGATTCGTGTTGCCTTGCTGACGAAATGCTCGCGGAGTTGCGTGCGAAGTATAAGTAGTCGAGCTTCTACTCCAGCCGGGCTAGTACCCGGCCATGGCGCAGCTACCGTGGCCTTTGTTAAAAAGGGGCAGAGGAATTGATTTTGGCCGTTTTTTCCGGTTGACCGTAGAAGTCCCTGTTTCGCCTGAATCAACCGCCTGTTTGCCGACAACAAAGGCTTATGCATCGCTTCTCAACTTGCCGGTTGGGTCAAATCGGCGGAGTGCTCAGGTTGTGACTGAGCTTGCCTCTGCCGGCGCCGGTTGCCGCAACGGAATTTCCACCCGGAAGCAGCTGCCGACGCCGACTTGGCTGCTGACGTCGAGTTTGCCGTGGTGTTTCTGGACGATGCTGTAGGCGAGTGAGAGGCCGAGGCCGGTGCCTTTGCCGACGGCTTTGGTGGTGAAGAAGGGGTCGAAGATGCGTTTGAGGTTTTCCGGCGGGATGCCGCGGCCGGTGTCGGCGATTTCGACCCAGACTGCGTCGCTCGTGCTGCCGGTGCGGAGGGTGATGGTGCCGTGGGTTTCGATGGCGTGGGCGGCGTTGACGAGGAGGTTCATGAACACCTGGTTGAGTTGCGAGCCGAGGCATTCGATGTCGGGGATGCCGGCGTATTCCTTGACGATGTCGGCCTTGAACTTGATTTCGTTCATGGCGATGTTGAGCGTGCTGTCCAGCCCATGCTCGAGATTGGCCTCGGCCCAGTCCATGCTGTCGATGCGCGAGAAGTCCTTGAGGTCCTGGACGATCCGGGTGACGCGGGCGATGCCTTCGCGCGATTCCTTGATCAGGCTGTGGATGTCGTCGCCGAGAAAATCGAGGTCGGCTTCTGCCTTGCGGGCGGCGATGCTGGCGCTGAACTCGGGGTGCCCGGCGAGCAGCGGGTCGGCGGCGCTGTAGGCGTGGATGACGCTGAGCAGTTCGTCGACGTATTTTTTGAGGGTGCCCAGGTTGGAGTTGACGAAGCCGATCGGGTTGTTGATCTCGTGGGCGACACCGGCGGCGAGCTGGCCGATGGAGGCCATTTTGTCGGATTGCAGGAGCTGGTTCTGGGCGTTTTCCAGTTGCTCGTTGAGGGTGCGCAAACGTTCGTAGTTTTTCCTGAGTTCCTCTTCCTGGCGTTTGCGTTCGCTGATGTCCTCGAGTACGGCGATGTAGTGGCTGATCTTGCCTTCGGCGTTGAACAGGGGGGTCACCATCTGGCTGGCGGTGTATAGGCTGCCGTCCTTGCGCCGGTTGACGATGTCGCCGCGCCAGGTTTTGCCGCCCGAGATGCTTTCCCAGAAGTGCCGGAAGAACACGGCGTCCTGGGTGCCGGAGTTGAAAATGCGGGGTGGCTGGCCGTGCAGTTCTTCGTTGGTATAGCCGGAGAGCAGGGCAAAGGCGTTATTGACCCAGGTGATCTTGGCCTCGGCATCGGTGATCATCACCGCATTGCCGACTTCGGCCAGGGCAAGGTCGAAGAGGGCCAGCCTTTCCTGGCGCAGGGCGGATTCGAGGGTGATGACCAGGCGGTTGGCGCTGGCTTGCAGGCGTTGCTGGAGCAGGCTGTCGTCGAACTGGTCCGGCTCTTTGCCGTACAGCGCGAGAACGCCCCAGTGTTCGCCATGGATTTTGAGGGGGAGCAGGATGGCGGTACGGGCGGAGGGCGCCAGGGGATTGGCCAGGCAGAGGGGGCAGCTCTCGTTTTCGAGGCGCACTACCTGGTGTCGGCCGCTGGCCATGAGCTCGGCCAGGGGCTGGCATGCCGGGCCTGCGTCGCCGCGGCCGGCGATGTCGTCGATGACGGTGCTGGCCACGTTGCCGGCCGTGGCGGCGAGGGAAAGCTGGCTGTCCTTGCCGATGACGACGATGCAGGCGGCGTCGAGATTGAACATGGGCAGGATGCCGTCGCAGAAGATCTGGGCGACGGCCCGCGAGTCGACACCCCAGCGCATGAGGACGGTGCCCAGTTGCAGGAAAAGCTCCTCGTCCATTTGAACGCGTTTTTGTTCGGAGATGTCCTTGGCAAAGACGGCGACACTCTCGACGACCCCGGCCTCGTCCTTGACCGGGTAGAGGTTGTTGTCGAACCAGGTCGAGCCGCGCTGGTCCTGGAAGCGGACGATCTCGCCGGTGGTGACGGCCGTTCGCATCATGGCGTTGCGGGTGCTGGCCAGCTCGGGGGGCATGTGATCGAGGAAGTTCGTTCCGATCATTTGCTGCGGCGTCATGCTGAAGCGGCGGGCGGCGAAGCCGTTGATCTCGAGCACCGTGGCGTCGGGCGCGAGCAGCATGACCACTTCGTCGGTGGCATCGAGCAGGGCGTGCATGCGTGATTTGCCGGCGCCGATGATCTTCTCGATGCGCTTGCGCTCGCCCAGATCCGCATCCAGTTGCCGGTTGGCTTCGCGCAGGCTGGCCGTGCGCCGCGAAACTTCCTGCTCGAGGCCTGCCTGCTGCTCAAGAAAGGCTTTGTCGCGGCGCTCGATGTGATCGAGCATTTGATTGAAATTGTCGGCCAGTTCGGCGATTTCACTGCACCCTTCAACGGCCAGGCGTTGGTCGAGTCCGGCGTCGCCATGGGCGATGTCGCGCATGGCGCGCATCGTGGCTTTCAGCGGAGCGGTGATGCTGCGGGCGATCAGGCTGGCCAGGAGCAGCAGGGCGGAGGCAATCCCGAGCACGTGGAATAGATGCTGGATGGCGCGGGTATGCACGGCGGCGTCGATGTCGTCGATGTAGATGCCGGAGCCGACGGTCCATCCCCAGGGGGCAAAGCCCTTGACGTAGGAAAGCTTGGGAAAGCTGTCCGCCGTGCTTTTGCCTGCGGAGTCCACCTTTGGCCACGGGTAGGTGACGTAGCCGTGGCCGGTTTGGGCGACCAGCTCGGTGAAGGCCTGGAGCAGGTTTTTCTTGCCATCGGTCGGGACAAACGGGCCTTCGGTGCCGGCCCGCATGCTGGTCACGCAGTTGAATTTGTCACCGCGCAGCAGTTGACCGTCGAGCTCCGGCAGGATCGGGTGCATGACCATGCGCGGGGGAAGCTGGTTGTCGTTGACCCAGAAATAGTCCTTGCCGTTGTAGCGCATGCCCTTGATGGTGGCGATGGCCGTCGCCTGGGCGGCTTCGCGGCTCAGGCTGCCGGATCGTTCGAGTTTCTGGTAGTGCGCCAGAACGCTGTGGGCATTCTCGACCACTTGCCGGATGTTCTCTTCCTTCTCCTGGTGCAGGGCGTTGCGCAGCGTTGCGACATCGATGGCGCTGGTCAGCAGGACGCTGCCGATGAAAATGGCAACGATCCCCCAGATCCGGTTGCGGATACTCAGCCGATTCAATGGCGCAAACATGATGGTCCCTCTCTTCGCGAATGGCGGTCGGGTGGTCATCAAAACCAATGCCCCCGGCTTCTGTCGGTCAGCGCTCGGCTACACCGTCCTCTTTCGCCAGTATCTACCGTCGCCAGACCGTCGGCAATCGGACAAAAGGAGGTGCGAAAAAAAACCGGCCATGCGGGCCGGTTCTGGGGGATTGCTACGGTCAACCGGAAATTTTGGCCAAAATCGAAATGGCCAATTCCGGCGGGGGCGTTCAGTCGAGGTAGTAGCCAACGCCGAGCAGGCTGTTGTCGACGCGCTGGATGAAGGAACGTTTGCGTTCGACGGCGTTGGTGACCGGATTGCGCCAGACGTAATCGACGACGCCGGCGCCCTTGGTTTTGGCCAGGTCGATCATTTCCTGGATCAGGGCGTGGCCTTCGACATCGTGGAGATTGAGCGCGTCGGTGCCGGCCCACGCCGGGTTCACGCCGTGCGCCTCGAATTTTCCGCTGTCGAGATTGACGGCGAAAACGTAGAGGTCGTCACGCACGAAAGCGCCCTTGGTGTCGTTGAACGCCTTGGTGGCGCTGCCCATGCCGTTCTGGATGGCGAAAGCGACTGCATCGCCGAGCAGCTTCTGGGCATCGATCGCCGTGGCGTGCGGCGAGTAGTAGCCGACGCCGAGGATGTAGTCACCGGAGCGGTGCAGCCAGGCGTTCTTCGGCTCGACATGATTGGTCTTGCGATTGAGCCAGACGTAGCGGATGCGCGCTTCCGTCTGCTTGTCGGTGACCGCGATCATGTGGCGGAAGAGCGGCGTGCCGGCGGCGTCGACGCTGTCGAGCACGTTGAGGCCGACCAGCGTGTCGGGCGCCGCGCCGTTGGCGATATAAGTGCCCCGGCGGTCGATCACGTAGACGTAAAGGTCTTTCTTGACGAAGGCGCCTTTGCGGTCGCTGAAGGCGGCCCACGATTTCTCGGGGCCGTTGGCCTGCAGATACTTCACGGCCTGGTCGAACAGGGCGCGGGCTTCGCGCGGGGTGGCGCGTTCGCCGGCCGAAGCGGCGCCGCAGCAGACAGCCAGCAGCAGGCCGGCGAGAGACGCCGCGAGACGGGCGGCGAGGGAGGTTTTATGCATGGACGGAGACTCCAGAAGGTTGGGCCGGTCAGCCGGCAGCGCGGCTGCGGCTTACTTCAGCGACAGTATCCAGGAAACCAGCTGGCGGGTATCGGCCGGGCTGATGGCGACGGCATTGGGCGGCATGGCGATGCCGGAAACACGGTTCCGCCAGTGGCTGGAATAGGGATTGGAGCCTTCCTGGACAACGCGGGTCAGGAATTCGGTAGCGCCCGGCTTGCCGCGATACTGGGCGGCGACGTCGATCCAGGCGGGCCCGATCGGCTTCATGCCGTCGGGGCCGGGCTTGTCCTTTTCGATGCCGTGGCAGGTCGTGCAGCCGCTGGCGACGGCCAGCTTTTTCATGTCGGTATCGAGCTTGGCATCGGCCAGGGCGGCGGGGGTGATCAGGCTGCAGGCGAGCAGCGCGGCCAGGGTGTGGTGACGGAACATTTCTTTACTCCGATTTATGGATTATTGAAGGGTGCGGGATTCAGGCATTGATGGTTCTGCTCATATCCACCAGGCCATGCCGTGCGGCCAGGTGAAGCAGCTTGAAATCGTTGTCGGCATTGAGCTTCTGCCGGATCAGGGTGAGGTAGTTGAGCACGGTTTTCGGGCTCAGGTGCATCGAGTTGGCAATGCAGCTGGCCGATTCGCCATGGGCCAGCATGCGGAGGACTTCGAATTCGCGCGGCGTGAGATGGGCCAGGGCGCCGTCGCCGTCGATGGCTTCCTCGGCCAGGACCTGGGCAATTTCCGGCGAGAACACGCGCTTGCCGGCGGCGATGCGGCGGATGCCGTCGATCACGTCGCCGGGTTCGCAATATTTGGTCAGGTAGCCCATGGCGCCGCTTTTCAGGGCCTGGGTAATGTGGCCGGCCCCTTCGTGCATGGAGAGAACGAGCACTTTCATGCCCGGCTGGCGGGCCAGCATGCCGCGGATCGCTTCGATGCCGCTGCTGCCACGCAGGCTGAGGTCGACCAGCGCCACGTCGGCCGTGGTGCGCAGGGCGAGGGCGTTCGCCTCGTCGGCACAGGCGGCTTCGCCGACCACCTGCATGCCGGGTTCGGCATCGAGCAGGCGGCGGTAGCCGGTACGGACGACGGCATGGTCGTCGACCAGAATGATGCGAATCATGCGAGTTCCTCCTCCTGTTGTTCTTCTGTCCTTACCGGCAGGCTGGCCAGCAGGCACAGCCCCGTCGGTACAACGCTTTCAATTGTCAGGCTGCCGCCTGCCATGTCCAGCCTTTCCTCCATGCCGAGCAGTCCGCCCCGGCGGCCCGGGCCGCTTTCGGGCAGGCCCTTGCCATCGTCCTCGACGCGCAACCGCAACGCGCCGCCAGCCGCCTCGATGCCGATGCGGCAATGCCGGGCGCCGCTGTGGCGAACGACATTGGTCACTGCTTCCTGCACGACGCGGTACAAGACCAGCGCCGCCGTTTCGCCGAGCGCCGGCAACTGCGCCGGCATCGCCAGGCGGAAATCGATGCCCGACTCGCGCTGCTGCCAGCTTGCCACCAGCTCGCGCAGCGCGCTGGCCAGGCCCAGTGCATCGAGGCCGTGCGGCCGCAAGCGCTTGAGCATGGCGCGCAACTGCTCGCCGCTGGTTCGCACGTCACGGCGCAAGTCTTCGGCGCATTCGGTGAGGCGCTGCGCATCGAGGCGCGGCGCATTGCGTTCGAGAAAAGCGGCGGTGACGCCGATGGCGGTCAGCGTTTGCCCCATCTCGTCATGCAATTCCCTTGCCAGCGTCCGGCGCTCTTCTTCCTGCACGGCGATGAGCTGGCGGGCGAGCTGGTGCTGGGCGGCGCGCGAACTGCCGAGGGCGGCGGCCAGCGCGTCGATGGCGCTGGCCACGCGGCGGAACTCGCGCAGCGCGAAGGCGGGCAGGGCGGCGTCGCTGGCGCCGGCGGCCAGCCGTTGCAGGCCGGCTTCCAGTTCGCGAACCGGGGACAGGGCGCGGTCGGCTGCCCACCAGGCAACCAGCAGGGTTGCTCCAAAAAAGAGCAACAGGGTGATGAAAAGTCGAACAGTGTCGCCCAGGCGCTCGTCAATTTCCGATTCCGGATTGGCTGCGATATAGAACAGATGCTCGCCGAGGCGCAGGGTTCGCGGCGCTTCGCTGCTGTGGGCAATGCCGAGCAGGCTGGCCAGAGGGCCGGCATCGCCCGGCGTTGGCGGGGCATCGAGGCTGATGCTGAGGTGGCGCAACCCGGCGTTGTCGAGTTTGGCCTTCAGGTCGTCCGGCCGGATCGTCGCGGCCTGGGCGTCGAGCAGCACGGCGACCAGCCGTTGCGAAGCGCTCACTTCTGCCTGGATGTCGCCGCGCAGCGAATGGAGGTTGATCAGGATGGCGATGACCAGCAAGGCGCCGAGCAGCGCGCCGAGATACAGCACCAATCGCCTTCTGAGATCCATGGTCGGCCTTTGTTTTCGAGATGGGTGGGATTCAGCAGGTTTCGTACCGGCTCGCCGGGCACTCGGGAAAATTTCCCGGTTTGGCGGGGAGCTTGTCCCGAGACTGCGGGCAATTGCGCTTCCTATACTCGGCTCGTCTGTCGATCAGGGCAGGCCGCCCGGGCCCCTCGGGAGAGCAAAGACATCATTCTGGAGACGAAAGAAAACATGGAACCGATCCGCTTCACCCCCCGCCAGACCCTCCTTGCCGCCGTGCTGGCGGCCACTTTCTGCACGCCGGCCGTGGCCAGCAAGGCTGTGAGCTGGGAAGACATCCTCAACGACGACAAGACGACCGGCGACGTGCTGTCCTACGGCCTCGGCATGAAGGCCCAGCGCTACAGCCCGCTGACCCGGATCAACACGAAGAACGTCGATCACCTGGTGCCGGCCTGGAGTTTCTCCTTCGGCGGCGAGAAGCAGCGCGGCCAGGAAGGCCAGGCGCTGGTGCACGATGGCGTCATCTACATCACCTCGTCGTATTCGCGCATCTTCGCGATCGATGCCAGGAGCGGCAAGCGCCTGTGGGAGTACGAAGCCCGCCTGCCGGAAGACATCCGCCCGTGCTGCGACGTGGTCAATCGCGGCCCGGCCATCTACGGCGACAAGATTTTCTTCGGCACGCTCGACGCCAGCATCGTGGCGCTCAACAAGGACACCGGCAAGGTCGTCTGGAAGAAGAAGTTCGGCGACCACAAGATCGGCTACACGATGACCGGCGCGCCGTTTGTCGTGAAGGATCAGAAGAGCGGCAAGATGCTGCTGGTGCATGGTTCTTCGGGTGACGAGTTCGGCGTCGTCGGCTGGCTGTTCGCGCGCGATCCGGATACCGGCGAGGAAGTCTGGGCGCGGCCGCTGGTCGAAGGCCACATGGGCCGCCTGAACGGCAAGGAAAGCGTCACCACCGGCGACGCCAAGGCGCCTTCGTGGCCGCGCGACAAGGATGGCAAGCTGGTCGACGCCTGGAACCACGGCGGTGGTGCGCCGTGGCAGACGGCGAGCTTCGACGTCGATAACAACACCGTGGTCATCGGCGCCGGCAACCCGGCGCCGTGGAATACCTGGCACCGGACCAAGGAAGGCGACGACCCGCGCAACTGGGACAGCCTGTTCACCTCCGGCCAAGCCTACGTCGACGCCAGCAGCGGCGAGCTCAAGGGCTTCTACCAGCACACGCCGAACGATGCCTGGGACTTCTCCGGCAACAACTCGGTGGTTCTCTTCGAATACAAGGATCCGAAGAGCGGCAAGCTGATCAAGGCCTCGGCCCACGCCGACCGCAATGGCTTCTTCTTCGTCACCGACCGCGAAAAACTGGCCAAGGGCGCTGGCTATCCGAACAAGCCGACCTCGCTGATCGGCGCCTGGCCGTTCGTCGACGGCATTACCTGGGCGTCCGGTTTCGACCTCAAGACCGGCAAGCCGATCGAAAAGGGCAACCGCCCGCCAGCTCCCAAGGCAGGCGCCGACAAGGGCGATACCGTCTACGTTTCGCCGCCTTTCCTCGGCGGCACCAACTGGATGCCGATGAGCTACAGCCAGCAGACCGAGCTGTTCTACATCCCGGCCAATCACTGGGCGATGGATTACTGGACCGAAAAGCTGACCTACAAGGCCGGCTCCGCCTACCTCGGCCAGGGCTTCCGCATCAAGCGTCTGTACGACGACCATGTCGGCACCTTGCGTGCCCTCGACCCGAAGACCGGCAAGATCGTCTGGGAGCACAAGGAGAAGTTCCCGCTCTGGGCCGGCACCATGACCACCGCCGGCGGCCTGTTGTTCACCGGCACCTCGGACGGCTACGTCAAGGCCTTCGACGCCAAGAACGGCAAGGAACTGTGGAAATTCCAGACCGGCTCCGGCGTGGTTTCCGTGCCGATCACCTGGGAAATGGACGGCGAGCAGTATGTCGGCATCCAGTCCGGCTACGGCGGCGCCGTGCCGCTGTGGGGCGGCGACATGGCCGAACTGACCAAGCAGGTCACCCAGGGCGGCTCGATGTGGGTCTTCAAGCTGCCCAAGTCGCTGAAGAACTGAACGAGCGTTTCGCTTCAACCGTTCCCGCCGCAAGCCGGATTCCCCCGGCTTGCGGACTGCCCGCCAGCAAGGCTGGGTCAGCGCTGCATGGACGCTGGCTCAGCCTGGGAATGCCGTGGATCGAAGCTCATTTCAGGAAACGAAGATGCCCCGACATTTCATTTTTGCCCTTTTTTTCGGGTCGACCGTAGCAATCGCCGGCGAACCATTTGTGCCACTGGTCATCAACGGCTGCGGCATCTGGCCGCATACCCGCTGCCCGGGGGCCGACCTGCGCCACGCCAATCTGGCCGGCCAGAACCTGGCCGGGGCCGACCTCAGCGGCGCCCAACTGGCGCGGGCCGATCTGCGCGGCGCCAACCTGGCCGGAGCCAATCTCGACGGCGCCGACCTCAGTGGCGCCAGGCTGAGCAAGCTCAGCGCGCCGACGGCGACCTTTCGCGGCGCCAAACTGATCGGCGCCGATCTCGAATTCGCCCGCCTGTTCCGTACCGATTTCACCAACGCCGACCTGACCGCGGCCAACCTGGAAGCGGCGAAAGCCAATTTCGCCTGGTTTGCCGGCGCCCGCCTGACCAATGCCAACCTGCAGGAAAGCAAATTCTTCACGGTCAACTTCCGGCAGGCCGACCTTTCCGGCACCTATCGCCGTTTCGCGGTCTTTCACGATGCCGATTTCGCGGGCTGCACCGGCTGCCCGACCGACTGGGAATAAGCATGCAGAAACTGCTCGTCGTGTTATTCGCCGCTTTTCTTTCAAGCTTGGCCGCGGCCAACGAAGTCGCCATCGCCCCCACGGTGTCAGCCGCAGGCCTGCCGCCGCTCGGCGCCACCTGGCTGTCGGAAAATCCCTACCGCGGCAACCCGCTCGCCCCGGCCATCGGCCAGCAGGCCTACAACCAGGCCTGCGCCCGCTGCCACGGCGCCGACGCCAGCACCAACGCCGCCCCGGCCCCCGACCTGCGCAATCTCAACCGCTTCTGCCGGCGCATAGCCGACGCCGAGCTGAACGCCGCCTGCCTGCGCGACAACGACGCCTATTTCGCCAAGACCGTGCGCCACGGCAAGATCATCGTCGGCGTCACCCACATGCCGCCGTGGGAAGGCGTCTTGAAGCAGGAACTGGCCTGGGCCATCCAGGTCTTCTTCGAGTCGCGGGTGACTGGCCGGCGGGAGTGAGGCGCCGGGTTTGTCTCAGTACGTGTCGCTCTGCGGACTGTAGCGAGTGACCGGCACCGTCCGCCCCACGCTGTCGTCCTCCCGTCGCGGTGCGCCGACCACCGTATCGAGCGGGATGACGCCTGCCCAAACCGGCCAGTCCAGATCCTCGTCGTCATCCTTGACTCCGGCGTCGCGCACCTTGGCCGACGCCTCGGTCAGCGGAATGCGTAGCACGCTGGTCGCGTTCAGCTCCTTGTCGTTGATCGGGCGCAGCGTGTCCCAGCGGCCAGGGTACAGGCCTTCGATGAGGGCCTGCAGGCTGCGCGCTTTCTCCGCCGGGTCGGTCACCAACTCGAACTGGCCGTAGATCACCACCGAGCGGTAGTTCATCGAGTGGTGCATGGCCGAGCGGGCCAGCACCAGGCCATCGGCCAGGGCGATCGTGAGGCAGGCCTCGCCCTCGGTCAGCGCCTTCAGCATGCGCGATGCCTTGGCGCCGTGGATGTACAGGTGCTCGCCGTTGCGCCAATGGATGGTGGGAATGGCGTGCACCCCGCCGTCGATCTGGAAGGCAACGCTGCAGATGACCGCAGCGTCGACGATGGCGTTGATGGCCTGGGCATCGTAGTCGGCGCGTTCTGGCTTGCGGCGGACGCGGGTGCGTGAGGAAGGGGCGATGGAGAGGGGCATGACGGCAAGGCTCCTGAAGGTGTCGATGGCCCCACTTTACTGAGCTAGTGGTACCTTTCGTAGTGCCACAATGCGAATCATCAATGGAGCCACGATGGAACTGAACTGGTTGCTTGCCCCGCCTTTGCCGGAAACCATGCCGCGCCAGCGCGTGCTCTACCATCGCCTGCGCGAAGCCGTCCTGTCCGGCCGCCTGGCGCCCGGTACGCTGCTGCCGGCCAGCCGCAGCCTGGCGGCTTCGTTGAGAATCGCCCGCAACACCGTGTTGTTCGCTTATGAGCAATTGGTTGCCGAAGGTTGCCTGTTGGCGGATCGCCAAGGCACGCGCGTGGCGCTGCTGGCCACGCCGCCTGTCGCCTCGTCGAGGAGTGGGGATTCATCCGCCGTGCCGCTGCAACTTTCCTCCCGGGCTGCGGCTGCCTTGCAGCCAGAGCCGGCGCGTGAGACGGCGGTGCTGCCGTTTGCCCCCGGTACGCCGGATTATGGTGTCTTTCCCTTCCGCAGTTGGCGTGCCTGCCTGGAGCGTGCCTGGCGCGATGCGGGGTGGCGCCAGCTCGGTTATGCCGCCCACGGCGGCGACCCGGCACTGCGCCAGGCGCTGGCCGGCCACCTCACCACAGTGCGCGGCCTGGCGGTAGATGCCGGACAAATCGTCATCACCAGCGGCACCCAGGCGGCGCTGGACCTTTGCGCCCGGCTACTGGGTGACCACGGCGATACCGTGTGGGCAGAGAACCCCGGCTATCTCGCGGCGCGCGTCGCGTTTGGCCTGGCCGGGCTGCGCGTGCATGACGTGCCGGTCGACAGCGAGGGGCTGGCCCCGGGCGAAGGCGACTGGCGCGGGCATCCGCCGCGCCTGATCATGATTACGCCTTCACACCAGTACCCGACCGGCCGCGTCATGTCGCTGCCGCGGCGCCTGGCCCTGATCGAGCGTGCCCGCCAGTCTGGCGCCTGGATCATCGAGGACGACTACGACAGCGAATTCCGCCGCGCCGGCCCGGCGCCGCCCGCGCTGTTCGGTTTGCAGCCCGACGCCCCGGTCGTCTACGTCGGCACCTTCAGCAAGACCCTCTATCCCGGCCTGCGCCTCGGCTACCTGGTGCTGCCCCACGCCATTGCCGCCGATTTCGCCCGCGCCACCAGCCAAGCCACGCGCGCCGGGCAGGGTATTGAACAACGTGCACTGGCCGATTTCATTCAACGCGGCTACTACACCGCCCATCTGCGCCGTATGCGCACCCACTATGCCACCCGGCAGACCGCCCTGCGCGCGGCCTTGAAGGCGGCATTCGGGGCAACAGTGGAATTGTCCGGCGGCGAAGCTGGCTTGCATTTGGTGATGTGGTTGCCGCAGGCAATACGCGACACGGACGTCGTGGCACGAGCCGAGGCGTTGGGGCTGGGGGTGCGGGCACTGGGCAGTTACACAAGAGCACCGATGACCTGCAACGGCCTGGTACTGGGCTACGGGAATATGGATGACCGGATGCTTGCGGAGGGCGTGAGACGATTGGTGTTGGCGGTTCGGTCGCAAAATTTTGCCGATGAAATCCCGCCAATGAAAAACGGCCCGCCGGCCGCAGCAAACGAGCCGTTGGAGTAGGGGGGCGAACTGCCCCTGAGCGGTACGGCAAGGTCATCGTCGGCATCATCCACATGCCGCCGTGGGAAGGGGTGTTGAAACAAGAACTGGCCTGGGCCATCCAGGTCTTCTTCGAGTCGCGGGGGGGCGGCCGGCGGGAGTGAGGGCCCAGGTTCGTCTTCAGTAACCGAATTTCGCGGCGCCAATGATTTCCTTCTGCCGGCCAAAGCAGCTTTCCAGGCGCTTGCGCAGTGCATCCGGCACGTCTTGCAGCGTGGCGTGCAGCCACCACTGGCCGTAAACAATGCCGGCCATTTCCTTGATGATGGCGCTGGCCTGGTCGGCTGAAAGATCGAAATGCGCCGCCGAGCGGACCGCCAGCTCCAGACTGGATTCCTGCGTTGTCCCGTCGATCGACAGCATCTGATAGCCGAGATTGGTCAGTTGCGGGACGACGTCGAAGGCCGGCGACAAGATGTAACGGTCTTGTCCTGCCCAAAGCATGCCGTGGTTTTTCAGGTGGTCGTCGGTATTGTCGATCAACAGGTTGAAGATCAGGCGCCGAAACAGTTCCTTGAGGTCGGCGCCCGGCCGCATGCTGAGAAGGCGGATGACGCGGGCGAATTCGATGTAGCTGCCGGCGCTTGATTCATAGGGAATATCAAGCAGGGCGCTGGCTGACAGGTAGTGCAGGCGCTGCTGAGCACGCTCGCCAAGGCGGTCGAAACGGCGCGATAGAAAGGCGTTTTCGCCGCGCCCGACCGGCATGGTCATGAACTGCGGTACCTGGATGCCACAGCGCATGGCGAGGCCGAGGGCGGTGGCTTCGAGCACCTGAACATCGAGCGGATCGCCGGCAGCGGGGAACTTGGCCAGCCACAAGGCATCATCGTGCATGAACGACGCCTTGGGGCGGGCGCCGCCCAGGCTGCCGCCGCGCAGCAGCAGGCGCTTGAGCGGCGGCGGGATTTCCATGTCGTATTGCAGGCGGCGCACGGCATCGGCCAGTTGGCTCAGTTCGTCGTGCGGTTGCTCGGCTGGCGCCGGCATGTCGCGACTTTCGGAAAAAACCATGGCGCCGACGCGATCCTCGTTGGTCAGCAGCAATTGTTCGCGCTCGCCCGGCCGGCGCCCACCCAGCGCGCTGGCCAAAACGCGCAGCCCCCAGGCATCGGGCAGGGCGTCCTTGATGCTCAGCGGCAAGGCGCCACCATCGCGCAGCAGACGCGCCGGCAGGCGGAAAGGTTCGCGCTGCAAGGGCAGGTGCAGCGGATTCAGCACCAGCGCCGCGGACCGTTCGAGGTAGCCCAGGCCGTAGGCCAGATGGCCGCTTTCCTGCAGATTGTAGCGTTCGAGCTTGAGCAGCGCGGCCGTCGTCGGCGCCTCTTCCCCCGGCAGGTAGAGACCGACGTAGAGCGAACTTTCAGAAATCCCGTTCGTCATCGCCGACTCCTTTGACGACAGGGCGTGCCCGCTGGCTGCGCTTGTTGCCGAGCATGCCGATGTCGAGCGGACTGAGTTGCTCGATGTCCTCCAGACGCCCGAACAGCCACAGGGCATGGGCCAACAAACCCAGGCTGACCGTCGGCTTGCCGCTTTCCAGGGCGCGATAGGTGGTCGGCGAACAGAGCAGGCGTTCGGCCGCCTGTTCCAGCGTCATGTTCTGGGCCAGACGCCGGGCGCGCAGACGTAGCCCCAGATTCTTCAACATCGCGAGCGATTCGGGAGGAAGGGCAATGATACTGTTTGTTGAGCGCGCCATGATTAATAAACTAACTGTTATTGCAGTTAATGGTTAGTTTATCAGTGATTTTGCGTTTGTGCGCCCGGCTTGATCCGGGCGGGTTGATGATCGTTCAGCCTTTCCCTAGCGCACCAGCCGCATGCGGGCTTCGACCTTGACCACGGTATTGTTGGCCGGAACGTTGATCACTTTGTTGAATGAAACTTCGGTCTTTACCCTGAAGTGGCGTTCCTCCGTATGGACAACCATGCGGGGAATCTCGGTGGCGCCGTAGCGGCTGACGACATAGCCCGCCGTTTCATAACTGGTGCCGACGGGAATGGTTTCCTGGCCGTTTGAGGTGATGAACATGTTTTCCGCGACAAGCAGGTAGTTGCCAGGGCGCATTTCGGTGAATTCAAACAGGCCGTTGCTATCGGTCTTGGCGATCAACACGTACTTGTAGGCGCGTGGGTCACCATCAAAGCTTTTCAGTTGTACTTTTCGCCAGACGCGTTGAGCGCGGTTCTCATCTTCCAGGCGGAAAATTTCCTTGATATGTTCGGTGGCCGGAAAAAGGTACACCCTTACGTTCGGCATGGGGGTGCCCGACGCGAAATTCAAAAGCCCGGCATCACGACCGGCGTCCTTGCCGCCGTTCGCGATCTTGTGAAAAACGACGCCCTTGATCGTGCTGCTCCCTTTGGCCATGGCTGCTTTCGCATAGGCCTCATCGAAGGGCGGTGTCGTGACCTTGACGATGACGGGCGTGTCCAGCTGCTGGTTATGCGCCTTGTTTTCGGCCCGTCGCATCTCGCTGGCGCAGGAGGCGAGGAGCATGCCGGCCAGAATGGTCGCCATGATTCTGAGTGTCTGCTGTACATGCATCGGCAGAGATTCCTTTGTGTTTTTATGGTGTCATCGACTGCAAGTCGTGCCATGCAGTCCCGGAATTAATCGGTTCGGGAGAGAGCTCCGCAAAACCGCGAATGACATTGTACTGAGTTCGCGCCGACTGTATCAGTCGAGCGCATCGGCTTCTGCAAGACGTGACCCGGTTGTCGGAGGCCAAATGAAAAACGGCGCGAGGGCCGAAGCCGTCGCGCCGTTTCGTTCGGGCGCCGGAGCGCCCGAAAAACTTCAAATCAACCCTTGTGCAGCTTGAAGACCCACACCGAACCGCCCTGCTCGAGGAAGTTCACGCGCTTGGCCACGTCGCCGCCCCAGAGCGGAACGGCGCCGCCCCAGCCGGTCGTCACGGCGATCATCTGCTCGCCATCCTGTTCCCAGCTGACCGGCGGTGCAACGATGCCGGTACCGACGTTGAACGACCACAGTTCCTTACCGGTCTTGGCATCAAGACCCTTCAGGTAGCCTTCCGGAGTGCCGTAGAAAACCAGGCCGCCAGCGGTGGTCAGGACGCCGCCCCAGAGCGGAGCGTAGTTCTTGTTTTCCCAGACGATCTTGCCGGTCTGCGGATCGATGGCGCGCAGGGCGCCGCCGGCACGTAGAAGAGGCCGGTTTGCGGGCTGTAGGCCATTTGTTGCTGGTTCTTGCCGCCGAGGAAGGACGGAGCCGAGAAGACGACCTTGCCCTTCTTGCCATCGGCGCTGGCGGTCGGGTCACCCGGACGGCCTTCTTCGATGTAGTTCGGACGGCCCGTTTCGAGGTTGAAGCCGGTGGCCCAGGTGATCTTCTTGACGAACGGGAAGGCGTTGAGCAGCTTGCCGTTGGTGCGGTTGTTCACGAAGAAGAAACCGTTGCGGTCGGCCTTGGCGCCAGCCTTGATCATCTTGCCCGTCTTCGGATCCTTGTAGTCGAAGGAAACGAATTCGTTCACGCCGTCAAAGTCCCAGCCGTCGTGCGGGGTGTTCTGGAAGTGCCAGGCGATCTTGCCGGTGTCGGCGTCGATGGCGACGGTGGACGACGAGAAGAGGTTGTCGCCCGGGCGCAGGTGGCTGTTCCACGGGGCCGGGTTGCCGGTGCCGGCGAAGATCAGGTTGGTTTCCGGATCGTAGGTGGCGCCGTTCCAGGTGGCTGCGCCGCCGGTTTGCCAGAGGTCGCCCGACCAGGTGGCGTTGAGGGTGCCGGAGATGCCGTTTTCGGTCTTGTTGCCATCCTTGTCGAAGCTGTAGCCCATGTGGCCTTCGACGGTCGGACGCGACCAGATCAGCTTGCCGGTCTTCGGATCGCGGGCGTCGATGCGGCCGACAGCGCCGAATTCGCCACCGGAGATGCCGGTGATCAGCTTGCCCTTGGCGATGATCGGGGCGGCGGAGGCGGAGTAGCCAGCAGCATAGTCACCGAGCTTTTCTTTCCAGACGACCTTGCCGGTGTCCTGGTTCATGGCGACCAGTTGGGCATCGAGCGTGGCGAAGATGACCAGGTTGTCATACAGGGCGGCGCCGCGGTTGATCACGTCGCAGCACGGCATGATGCCGTCCGGCAGGCGGTGCTCGTACTTCCACAGCTTCTTGCCGGTCTTGACGTCGATGGCGAACAGGCGGCTGTAGGAGGCGGTGACGAACATCTTGCCGTTGGCGATGACCGGTTGCGATTCCTGGCCGCGCTGCTTCTCGCCGCCGAAGGACATCGACCAGGCCGGGACCAGGTTCTTCACCGTCTTGGCGTTGATCTGGGTAGACGGGCTGAAACGCTGACCCTGGGTGCCGAGGCCGAAGCTGACGACGTCGCCGGGCGTCTTGGCGTCGTTGAGGATGTCGGCGTCGGTGACACCGGCGCTGGCCGGGCTGCCGGCGAAGGCAGCGGCCGTCAGAAGCGCGAGAGTGAGT
>PHCH01000140.1 GCA_002840785.1 Betaproteobacteria bacterium HGW-Betaproteobacteria-4
CTATCTGAACGGCACGCAGACCCACCTCGAATTCATCCCGGAAAAACACACCGACTTCATCTTCGCCGTCTATTCCGAAGAATGGGGCCTGCTCGGCAACGCGCTGCTGCTCTTCCTCTACACCCTGCTCATCGGGCGCGGCCTGATGATCGCCTCCGGCGCCCCGACGCTGTTCTCGCGCCTGCTCGCCGGCGCCATCACGCTCGGCTTCTTCACCTACGCCTTCATCAACATGGGCATGGTCAGCGGCATCCTGCCCGTCGTCGGCGTGCCGCTGCCCTTCATGAGCTACGGCGGCACGGCGCTCGTCACGCTGTTCGTCGGCATCGGCGTGCTCATGTCGATCCAGACCCACCGCATGCTGGTCAAAAAATGATCCGGACAATCGCCCCCCTGGCCCTCGCCCTGCTCCTCGCCGCCTGCGGCAGTACGCCGCCCGCCCCGTTGCAGAATCCTACGGTCGACCGGGAAAAACAGGCAAATTCGAAATCGCCGACGCCGACCCGCAAGCCGACCGCCGTCCTCAAGCGCGGCGGCGGTTTCTACAAGGACGATGGCCCGGCCGACGACATCCCCGACGGCCTCGACGACATCCCCGATGCCGAACCGAAGTGGGAGCCGCTGCACAAGCCGGCGACCAAACCCTATGTCGTCCTCGGCAAGGAATACGTCCCGAACACCGCACTCAAGCCCTACAAGGCACGCGGCATCGCCAGCTGGTACGGCAAGAAATTCCACGGCCAGAAGACCTCGATCGGCGAACCCTACGACATGTTCGCCATGACCGCCGCCCACACCACCCTGGCCCTGCCCTCCTACGTGCGCGTCACCAGTGTGCACAGCGGCAATTCGGTGATCGTCCGCGTCATCGACCGCGGCCCCTTTCATGCCGACCGGGTCATCGACCTCTCCTACACCGCCGCCTACAAGCTCGGCCTGATCAACGGTGGTAGCGGCCTGGTCGAGGTCGAGGCGATCATTCCCGGCGAGGCAACCGGCACCACCTACGCGCAGATCACGCCACCACGGCCGGCCAAGGCCGAAAGCGATGAAATCGAGGAACAATCGCGTCGCCTGGCGCTCGAGGAAATGTCGACGGCGACCGGCGCGGGCAGCGAGGGCAGCGCAGCCAAAGGCATCTACCTGCAACTCGGCGCCTTTGCCAACGCCGACAACGCCGAAAACCTCAAAAACCACCTGCTGCGCGAACTCGACTGGCTGACCGAAAGCATGCGGATCAATCCGGGCGACGGCGTTCACCGCCTGCACCTCGGCCCCTATGCCAACCGCAGCGAAGCCGAACGGGTGGCGGGAAAAATCCGCACCACCCTGGGCTATCAGCCAACCGTGGTCAGTCGCTAAGCGGCAGTCGCGAAGTTGACCGTGGCCACCACCACGTTGCCGCAGCCCTGATATTCGAGGCTGGAAAAACTCATCATCCGGGCCATCGCGATGCCCCGACCGTTCGGATCAAAGGCCCGCTCGGGATCGAAAGCCAGGTACCTGCTCCACTCGAAACCGTTGCCCTGGTCGGCAATCGTAAACACCACGGAATCGGCCCGGCGCTCCAGCCGGATGGTCGCAAAGCGGTCGCGGAACTGCGGCAAGGCCAGCCGGCGATGGATTTCCGCCTCCCAGTCGCCCTCCCATTTGAGCAGGGACTTTTCCTGGTAGCTGACGGCAAGGTTGCCGTGCTCGACAGCATTGACCATGAGGTCCGAGAGCCCCGGCGCCACCACGTCGGGCGCCGGGCACAAGGCGGCCAGCACGGGAACCAGGCTGTTGATCTCGTCGAGGGTGACAAAGCGGTATTCGACGCTGCGAATGAGCTTTTGCGCCTCCTCCAGGTGGGCCGCCCGGCTGCGCAACTGGCTGCGCGTGCGCTGATCGTCAAGCGCGACGCGAACAATCGAGGTCAGCGCCTCCGGCTCGTAAGGCTTGGTCAGATAGTAGTAGGCGCCGGCCGCCAGGCCTTCCCGGACCTGGTCGGGGGATGAAGCGGCGGTCTGCATGATGACCGGAATGTCGGCAAAACGCGCCTCGCGTTTCATGCGGCGAAGGAACTCCATGCCGTCCAGTTCGGGCATCATGCGGTCGAGAATGACCAGCGAAAAATGGCTCTCCGGCGCGATCAGACTAGCCCAGGCGGCCAGCGGATCGCTGTGCATTTCCAGCGCGATCTCTTCCTGATCGAGAAACTCCTCGATGATGAACAGGTTCAACTCTTCATCGTCGACGACGAGAACGCGCTCCTTATCCATGAGTCCTGTCTTCCTTTTTCGCGGCGGATAATCAATGCAGGCTGCCCCGGCGAACCGGTCGCCGGCGAAGCAAGATCCTAGCACGAGGCGTCCCTTTGACCAGGATCAATGGCGTTCCGGCAGCGCTGGCTATACTCGCGCGCTTGATATTCCGGATGTCTGCCATGACCTCCCTGCCCGATCTCGTTTGCCCGGCCGGCAGCCTGCCAGCCCTCAAGGCTGCCGTCGACAACGGCGCCGATGCCGTCTATCTCGGCTTCAAGAACGACACCAACGCGCGCAACTTCGCCGGCCTCAACTTTGACGCCAAGACCATGGCCGACGGCATTCGCTACGCCCACGCCAAGGGTCGCGAAGTGCTGCTCGCCATCAACACCTTTCCCCAGGCCGGCCGCGTCACCGACTGGCAAAAGGCCGTCGATGCCGCCGTCGATCAGGGTGTTGATGCGATCATCCTGGCTGACATCGGGCTGCTCGACTACGCCCGTAACCGCCACCCGCGCCAACGCCTGCATCTGTCGGTACAGGGTTCGGCAACGAGCTATGAAGCGATCAATTTCTGCCAGCGCGAATTCGGTATCCGCCGCGCCGTGCTGCCGCGCGTCCTGACCCTGGCCCAGGTCGAGAACGTCATCAAGAACACGTCGGTCGAAATCGAAGTCTTCGGTTTCGGCAGCCTGTGCGTCATGAACGAAGGGCGCTGCTGGCTATCCTCGTATGCCTGCGGCGAATCGCCGAACACCGTCGGCGCCTGCTCGCCGGCCAAGTACGTGAAGTGGGACAAGAAGCCGGGGGCCATGGAAACCCGCCTCAACGGCGTGCTTATCGACCGTTTCGGCGACGACGAGCCGGCCGGCTACCCGACGCTGTGCAAAGGCCGCTTCGAAGTCCAGGGCGAAACCTATTACGCGCTAGAAGAGCCGACCAGCCTCAACGTGCTGGAAATCCTGCCCGACATCATCAAGATCGGCGTCCGTGCCATCAAGGTCGAAGGCCGCCAGCGCAGCCCGGCCTACGTCACGCAGGTCACCCGCACGCTGCGCGCCGCGCTCGATTCACTGCGCGACGGCAGCGAGCGCTTCCATGTCAAACCGGCCTGGCAGGCCGAGCTTTCCAAAGTTTCCGAAGGCAGCCAGGCGACGCTCGGCGCCTACAACCGGCCGTGGCGCTGAAGGACAACGCAGCATGAAACTCTCGCTCGGACCCCTGCT
>PHCH01000018.1:0-42030 GCA_002840785.1 Betaproteobacteria bacterium HGW-Betaproteobacteria-4
ATACTACGGCGACCTCATCACGTGGACCGCCATCGGCGCCCGCACCACCGAATCGCAGACCCACCGCGAAATGTCCTCCGGCCTGTCCACCCCGGTCGGATTCAAGAACGGCACCAGCGGCGACCTCGGCGTGGCGGTCAATGCCATCCTCTCCGCCTCCAAGCCGCACTCCTTCCTCGGCCTGACCAGCCAGGGCCGCGTCGCCGTCGTCCGCACCAAGGGCAACGGCTACGGCCACATCGTGCTGCGCGGCGGCGATGGCCGCCCGAACTACGATACCGTTTCCATCGCCATGGTCGAACAGGCGCTCGACAAGGCCAAGCTGCCGCACAATATCGTCGTCGACTGCTCGCACGCCAACAGCTTCAAGAAGCCCGAAATGCAACCGCTGGTCATGGCCGACATCGTCAATCAGGTCCGCCTCGGCAACAAATCGCTGGTCGGCGTCATGATCGAATCCAACATCGAAGCCGGCAACCAGTCCATCCCGGCCGACCTCAGCCAACTCAAGTACGGCTGCTCGGTCACCGATGGCTGTGTCGATTGGGCAACCACCGAAAAGATGATCCGCGACGCCGCCATCATGCTGCGCGACGTCCTGCCGGAACGAATGTAAGACATTCATGGACGGCGCCGGCCAGTTCCGGCGCCAATTCAGGAAATGCTACGGTCAACCGGAAAATTTGGCCAAAAACCAAATGCGGCTGCCCGGCCTCACGGCTGAAAGCCTTACCTAGCCGCCTGCCAGGTTTCCCCACACCGCCGCATGCTGTATATTCATACAGCCATGAACACCACCACCCCCCGTCGTATTGCCCATCTCGACATGGATGCCTTCTTTGCATCGGTCGAGCTGCTGCATTACCCCGAACTGCGCGGCCAGGCGGTGGTGGTCGGTGGGCGCAGCGTGCATCAGCCGGTTCTCCAGCCCGATGGCTCGCATCGTTTTTCTCGCCTGCGCGACTACGTCGGCCGCGGCGTCGTCACAACCTCGACCTATGAAGCCCGCGCCCTCGGTGTCTTTTCGGCCATGGGCCTGATGAAATCAGCCCAGCTGGCACCGGAGGCGATTCTCCTGCCGGCCAATTTCGACGCCTATCGCGACTATTCGCGGCGCTTCAAGGCGGCAGTGGCGAGTATCGCGCCGTGTATCGAAGATCGCGGTATCGACGAAATTTTTATCGACCTCAGCGATATTCCCGAAGACAGCCTGCCGCTTGCCCGGCGTATCAAGCAGGCGGTTTTCGACGCCACCGGGCTGACCTGCTCGATTGGTATCACGCCCAACAAGCTGCTGGCCAAGATCTGCTCCGATCTCGACAAGCCGGACGGCATCACCCTGCTCGGCCAGGACGAAATCCCCAGCCGGATCTGGCCGCTGGCCGCGAAGAAGATCAACGGCATCGGCCCCAAGGCCAATGAACGCCTGGCGCAGATGGGCATCGCCACCATCGGCGAACTGGCCGCCGCCCCCGTCGAAAGACTGGTCCGTTATTTCGGACGAACCATGGGCACCTGGTTGCATGAGGTCGCCCACGGCATCGATGAACGCCCGATCAAGACCAGCCGCGAACCGAAGTCGATCAGCCGGGAGAGCACCTTTCAACGCGACCTGCACGCCAAGCAGGACAGGGCCGAGCTATCGGAGGCCTTCACCGGCATCTGCCTGCGGGTGGCCGATGATCTCAGCCGCAAGGGCTATGTCGCCCGCACCATCGGCATCAAATTGCGTTACGCCGACTTCCAGGCCGTGACCCGCGACATCACCCTGCCGACGCCCACTGCCGATGGCCGCGAGATCCGCCAGGCAGCTGGCGAATGCCTCAAGCGCGTTCCCCTGCACCAGCGAATCCGCCTGCTCGGCGTGCGGGCCAGCACGCTGTCGCCAGCCGCGGCCATCGCCGTTCAGCCGACCGCTTTCCAGACCGAGCTGCCGCTGTGAAACCGGCGCCTTGGGCGCCCCGGACCGCGCCGGCGCGTTGCGAATTTGGGCATTTTTTCCGGTTGACCGTAGGATTTGGCTTCCTGACCTCGCAACCGGAACTTGGCAACAAGCCATGCAACTGGCTTCCTGCCGCCTCGGCGCATAAAATGTCGGGCTGCCCGTCCACACCGAGACCTGCGCCAGCACCGTGAAAACAAAACCCAGAAAACCTCGCCACGTCCCTGTCGACGACCATAAAGGGATGCCGCTCGATTCCTTTTGCGCCATGGATGGCGAAACGCTGGTGCTCAACGTCCTCGGCACGCCGAATGCCGGCAGCGATACGATAGGCAAAGCCAAGGGCAAGCAATTGCAGATCAGCGTTACGGCAACGCCGGTGGCCGGCCGGGCGACCGATCATATGGTGCGCTTCCTGGCCAACCAGTTTGGCGTCACGCCAGGCGACATCGAAGTCGTTTTCGGCCGCTACAATATCAACAAGCAGTTGCGTATCCGCGCACCGAAAAGCCTGCCGTCTGTCATCGCCAAGCATCTGGCCCAAGAACAACTCAAATTCGACCTCTGACCCATGAACCTGATCATCCAGGGCGGCGCGCTGCCCACCTTCCTGCTCGAACGCATCGTCGCCGCGACCGGGGCCGGTGCCGTCGAGCCCAGCCCGCCACAAGTCGTCCGTCTGCGCCAGGCAACGCGGACGGCCGAGTTCGACGCGCTGATCCCCATGATCGAAGCGGAAAAACTCGACTGGGCTTTCTCCCCGGCCGGCAAGAAACTCTCCGACTACGGCCTGATCTGTTTCGACATGGATTCGACGCTGATCACCATCGAATGCATCGACGAACTGGCCGATTTTGCCGGCAAGAAGGAAGAAGTCTCGGCAGTGACCGAAGCTGCCATGCGCGGCGAGATCGACTACCGGGAAAGCCTACGCCGCCGACTGGCGCTGCTCGCCGGGCTCGATGCGCGCGTCCTGGCCCGGGTTTTTGGCGAACGCCTGCTGCTTTCCCCTGGCGCCCGCGAACTGCTCGAAGCCTGCCAGAACGCCGGCCTGCGCACGGCTATCCTGTCGGGCGGCTTCACCTATTTCACCGAGCGCCTGCGCATCGAACTCGGTTTTGACTTCGCCACGTCAAATGAGCTGGAGATTTCCGGCGGCAAACTGACCGGCCGGGTCGTCGGCGACATCGTCGATGCCGCCGCCAAAGCCCATCACCTCGCCCGCCTGACCGATGAACTCGGACTCAGGAAGGATCAGGTCATCGCCTGCGGCGATGGCGCCAACGATCTGCTCATGATGTCCCAAGCCGGACTGTCCGTGGCTTTTCGGGCCAAACCGGCGACGCGGGCTAAGGCCGATGTGGCGATCAATTTCGGCGGTCTCGATGCGCTGCTCAAGCTGTTCGACGACGAATAAGAACGGCGCCTATATTTCCGGACACCAGACCTTCGCCGGCCCCAGTTTTTCGTAAGCCGCGTTGGCCGAAAGAAAGACCTCACCGGTCAACGCCGCCCAGAAGGCCGATTTCATCAGCCGGTCCTGCACCGGCCCTCTGACTTCCGCCAGATGCAGCTTGATGCCGCGCTCGGCGAGATCCTGGTTGAGTTCGGCAAAGACATCGGCCGCCGTCGTATCCATCAGATTGACACCACTCATCACCAGTACCAGATCACGCACACCCGCGACGCGTTCCAGCTCCTGATTCAGACGCTGCTCGACGGCGCCGAGATTGCCGAAGAACAATCGCTCATCGATACGCACAAAGAGCACGCCGGGTAGCGTTTCGACCTCGTAGCGCGCCACATTGCGGAAGTGTTCAGTGCCCGGCACCCGGCCAACCACGGCGATATGCGGCGTACTGACGCGCAGCAGCAGCGTCGCCATCGAGAGCATGATGCCCAGACCAATCCCCGCCTCCAGGCCAAAAATCAACACGCCACCGGCAGTGAACAAAAAAGCCAGGGCATCTGCCCGGTCATAAGCCCAAGCCTGCCTCAAGGCGCGCCAGTCGATCATCGACAACGCGGCAACGATGATGGTCGCCGCCAGCACGGCCAGCGGCAGGCGCTCGAACCATTGCGCCGCGCCAAGAACAACGCCGACCATGGCCAGCGCCGAGACAATGCTGGCCAGCGGCGTCTGCGCGCCGGCTGCGACGTTGATCGCCGAGCGCGAGGTACCACCGCCAACCGGCATGCCACCATAAAACGCCGCCACGACATTGGCCGTACCAAGTCCGACCAGTTCGGTATTGGCATCGATGCGTTCGCGCCGACTGATGGCCAGCGCCTGCGCCATGGTAATCCCCTGCACCATGCCGATCAGGGCCATGACGAAAGCCGGCTGCAACAGGCGATGCGCGGTATCGAGGCTGGGCATGAACAAGGTGAAACCGGGCAGACCGGCAACCACCGAACCGACAACGGCAACGCCCTCGCCCCGGTCAAGATCGAAACCAACCACGGCCAGCATGCCGGCCAGCACAATCAGCAAAGGCATCAGACGGACGACAAAAGCGGCCTTGGCCCGACTCAGGCCAGCGGCCTGCAGCCAGCCGGCCAGCCATAGACGCACGATGGCCAGCGCCATAAGCGCTGTCACACCAACCAGCAGCGTCGGAAGATGGTTATCCGGGGCCTGGCGCAATAGATCGAGCAGGATGGCGCCGCTGCTCGCACCGTGCGGTTCGACGCCGAGCAGGTATTTGATCTGGCTGACGATGATCAGTACCGATGAACCGGAAATAAAGCCGCTGATCACCGGTCGACTAAGCAATTGCGACAAAAACCCCAGACGCAGCAGGCCGCAAGCCAGCAGCATCAGCCCGGAAATCAGCGAAAGCGCAGCAGCCAGCAGGATGTATTCCGGCGAACCGGGCTGCGCAATCGGGCTGAGCACCGAATAGGTCATGATCGCGGTGATGGCCACCGGCCCGACGGCCTGCACCATGCTGCTGCCAAACAGCGCGTAGGCGATCACCGGGAAAATGCTGACGTACAAGCCGAGTTGCGGCGGCAAACCAGCGAGCAGCGCATAGGCCAGGCTCTGCGGAATGACGAGGATGGTAACGATGAGGCCGGCCGTAACATCCGCGCCCAGTTTGTCCTTCGGGTAATGGACGAGCCAGTCGGGGATCAGCCTGGTCATGGTGCTCAGGTTTTCTTGACGAGTTGTCTGGCGAAGGCTGCGTCGTTCTTGGTGACGCGCGGCACGACCTGCGGCCCGAGCGCATTGACGGCCTTGACGAAATCATCGAGCGGCAAGGCAGCGCAGATTTCCTGGAGGCCTTCGCTGGTACGCTCACGCAAGACGAACTGGCCGTCGCCGGTCATTGCCATGACGTATTGCCGGCTGGCGCTGCGCTCGTTGAGGCGGGCAACGGCTGCGGCAGCGCGGGTCGAGCGACGGGCGGTCACTTGTATTTCTTGAAAACAGCCTTGGCGTCGAGATGGGCGCGATCCAGCGTGCAGATCGACTCATCGTCGTCATGACCGGTAAAAAAGTCATCTGCCTGAGCGCGCATCACCATCTTGATGGCGGCATCGTCGGCCACATCGTACTTTTCGGTGATGAGGGTGGTTACTTCGTCGAGATGTTCTTCGTAGGTCATGGCCGGTCGAAATCCGTGGAGAGGTAGAGCTCTTCGAGCTTGGCCCTGGCCCACGGCGTGCGGCGCAGGAATTTGAGGCTCGAAGAAATGCTGGGGTCAAGATTGAAGCAGCGAATATCGATGATCTGCCCCAGTTCGGCCCAGCCGTAACGGGCCTGCAGTCGGGTCAGAATGGTTTCCAGGGTCAGGCCATGGAGCGGATTATTGGCTTGTTGCTGAGGCATCGGTGGTCGCAAGGCGTCGTTTGGCAGATCAGGCAGGGGCGTAGAAAAGCAGCCGCTCGCGCTGACAATCGCTGTCGCCCATTTCGAAAACGCGGCAATTGTCAGGCCGGCGGGAGTATATCGTGCAGCGCATGGTGTCACGATCCAGCGCGGCGCACCAGCCGTCATCGAGCCGGCGCATGACCCAGCCCCCCCAGGCGTCCTGGGTGGCAAAGCGACGAGGCACATCGTCGCCCTCCATCAACATGACCTCAAGCTGGCAGCAGCAAGCCGAGCATTTGTCGCAGGTGATGCTCGACGCTGAAATCAGGCGACCTCGTCGATCCACGCCTGCTGGATGGCTTCGAGAATTTTCTCGCCGCAGTGCTTGGGATCATCGTTGAAGCCGGGCAAAGCCATGACCCAATCGCGCAAATCGACAAAATTGATCTTCAGCGGATCCTTGTCAGGATGCTTCTCGCTCAGTTCGATGGCGATATCGTTGATGTCGGTCCATTTCATTTGCGATGCCCCTCCTTCGCCATGTTGATGCTGTATTTCGGAATTTCGACCGTTAGCGGCGTTGACCGTACGATTGCCTGACAACCGAGGCGGGAATTGGGTTCCAGGCCCCAGGCCTTGTCGAGCAGGTCTTCTTCGATCTCCTCTGCCGCATCGAGCGAGCTGAAGCCTTCGCGCACGATGACGTGGCAGGTTGTGCAGGCGCAGGACATTTCGCAGGCGTGGTCAAGTTCGATCTCGTTGGCAAGCAGGTTTTCGCAGATCGAGACCCCCTCCTCCGCCTCAATCACTGCGCCATCGGGACAAAGCTCGAGGTGCGGCAGGACGATAATTTGCGTCATGCGTCTTCTCCCATTTTGATGTCGTCAACATTACGCCCGGACAACACCTTCTTGATGCTCTGATCCATGCGGCGATGGGCAAATGCCTGCGTCTCAAAGCCAAGGTCATCCATCGCGATGTTGATCAGGCGGCGATTGTCGCCAGCCATGGTCGCGCGCAATTTGGCGATGGTCGCGACAATCTTGGCTGTCTCGGCCTCGTTGAGCAGATGCGGATCTTCCTTCAGCGCCGCCTCGGTCGCCTCGATCATGCGCTGCGCCTCGACCTGCGCTTCCTTCAAGGCGCGGCTCATCGCGTCATCCTTGGCGTGCTCCATGGAGTCCTTGAGCATGCCGGCAATCTCGTCATCCGAGAGGCCATAGGATGGCTTGACGGTCACGCCCGACTCAACGCCGGTCGTCTGCTCACGGGCCGCCACCGACAGCAAGCCATCGGCATCGACCTGAAAGGTGACGCGGATGCGTGCCGCGCCAGCCACCATCGGCGGAATGCCGCGCAGCTCGAAGCGGGCCAGAGAACGGCAGTCGCTGACCAGTTCGCGCTCACCCTGAACGACATGGATCGCCATCGCCGTCTGGCCATCCTTGAAAGTCGTGAACTCCTGGGCGCGCGCCGTCGGGATGGTCGAGTTGCGGGGAATGACCTTTTCGGTCAGGCCGCCCATCGTTTCCAGGCCGAGCGACAGCGGAATGACGTCGAGCAGCAGCCAGTCGTCCTTGCCGGTCTTGTTGCCGACCAGCAGATTGGCCTGCGTTGCCGCGCCGAGCGCGACGACCTTGTCCGGGTCAAGATTGGTCAGCGGTTCCTGACGGAAAAAATCGCCGACGGCCTTCTGCACCTGCGGCATGCGGGTCGCGCCGCCAACCATGACGACGCCCTTGATGTCTTCGGCCCGCAAGCCAGCATCGCGCAAGGCCTTCTTGACCGGCTGCAGGGTTTTCGAGATCAGCGTCTGGGTAATGTCGGCAAAGGTCGTCACGTCAAGCTTCAGATCGACCATTTCGCCAGTGGAAAGACGCGCCGTCAGCGGCGCTTCCGGATTGTTGGTCAGAAACTCTTTTGCCTCGCGGCAACGCATCATGAGCAGGCGGCCATCTTCCGGCGACAGCGGCTGCAGCTTGGCCTGCTCGATGACCCAGCAGAAAATCCGATGATCGAAGTCGTCGCCGCCCAGCGCTGAATCGCCACCGGTGGACATCACCTCGAAGACGCCCTTGGTCAGCTTGAGGATGGAAATATCGAAGGTGCCGCCACCCAGATCGTATACCGCATAAACCCCTTCAGCCCCGTTATCCAGCCCGTAGGCGATGGCGGCGGCGGTCGGTTCGTTGAGCAGGCGCAGAACGTTGAGCCCGGCCAGACGGGCGGCATCCTTTGTTGCCTGGCGCTGGGCGTCGTCGAAATAAGCCGGGACAGTGATCACGGCACCGACCAGATCGCCGGCCAGGGCGGTTTCGGCCCGCTGTTTGAGGCTTTTCAGGATTTCGGCCGAGACTTCAACCGGACTCTTGATGCCGGCGATGGTATTGACCTTGACCATGCCCGGCGCTTCGATGAAGTCATAGGGCATCGATTCAACGTGGGCAATATCCTTCAGGCCGCGCCCCATGAAGCGCTTGACTGAAACGATGGTATTGCGCGGATCGATTGCCTGTCTGGTCTGGGCATCGTAGCCCACCTCGGTCGAGTTATCGGCGTGGTAGCGAACGACTGACGGCAACAAAGGCCGCCCCTGCTCGTCGCTCAGGCAGATGGAAATTCCGCTGCGGACAGTGGCCACCAGCGAGTTAGTGGTGCCCAGGTCGATCCCGATGGCGAGCTTGTGCTCGTGCGGTGCCGCCGATTCGCCCGGTTCGGCGATTTGAAACAGTGCCATTTTTAATCTTCCAGCGACGCCAACGCGTCGTCGATTTCGTACAGGAGTTTTTCCAGGAACATCAGGCGACGAACACGATCGGTGGCCAGCGCATGCTCCCCCTGATCGAACAATTCACCGAGTTCTTCATAACGGGCGTTGATATCCCCGCGCAGTCGGTTGTGCAGGCGCTCCAGTTCGTGATGGTCGCCGCCAGAGCGCGCCTCCATCACCGCCTCGCGCCATTCCATCTGTTCCATCAGAAAATCGGCCGGCATGGCGGTATTGCTTTCCGCCTGGATATCATGACCAGCCAGATGAAGCAGGTATTTGGCCCTTTCCAGCGGCTTTTTCAGCGTCTGATAAGCCTCGTTGGCATGTGTTGCCCACTGCATCGAGAGCCGGCGCTCCGCATCGCCCGCATTGGCAAATCGATCCGGATGGACCTGAGCCTGAATGTCGCGATAGCGGGAGTCGAGGTCAGACAGATCAAGCCGGAAGCCCGGACTCAACCCGAACAAAGAGAAATGGTCGGCCCGGATATCCATCAGACGTTAAACGATTCGCCGCAACCGCACTGATCCTTGACGTTCGGATTGTTGAACTTGAAACCTTCATTCAAGCCTTCGCGGGCAAAGTCCAATTCCATGCCATCGAGATAAGGCAGACTCTTGGCGTCGACAATGACCTTGACACCGTTGTGTTCGAAGACCAAATCATCAGGATTCACCTCGTCGACGAACTCGAGCTTGTACGCCATGCCGGAACAACCGCTGGTCCGCACACCGAGGCGCAGGCCGATTCCTTTGCCACGCTTTGCCAGAAAGTTGGCGACGTGTGTTGCCGCCTTATCGCTCAAGGTGACGCCCATGCTTATTCTCCGTGCTTTTTCTTGTAATCGGCCACCGCTGCCTTGATGGCATCTTCGGCCAGAATCGAACAGTGAATTTTAACCGGCGGCAGGGCCAACTCTTCGGCAATTTCGGTGTTTTTGATCGACAAGGCTTGATCGACCGTCTTGCCCTTTACCCATTCTGTAACGAGCGAAGACGATGCGATGGCCGAACCGCAGCCATAGGTCTTGAACTTGGCATCCTCGATCACACCGGACTTATTGACCTTGATCTGCAGTTTCATGACGTCGCCGCATGCCGGCGCACCGACCATGCCGGTACCAACGCCGTCATCTTCCTTGCCGAAGGAACCGACGTTACGGGGATTTTCATAGTGATCGATAACTTTGATGCTGTAGCTCATGCTGTTTCTCCTTGAATTTCTTTAGTGTGCAGCCCACTGAACGGTGCTGAGGTCGATGCCGTCCTTGAACATTTCCCACAGCGGAGAAAGCTCACGCAACTTACCAACTTTTGTATGCAACAATTTGATTGCATAGTCAATTTCTTCTTCCGTCGTAAAGCGACCAATGCTGAAACGGATGGAGCTGTGCGCCAACTCATCGTCACGCCCCAGAGCACGCAACACATAGGAGGGCTCGAGACTGGCCGAGGTGCAAGCTGAGCCGGAAGATACCGCCAGATCCTTGATGGCCATGATCATCGACTCACCTTCAACATAAGCAAAGCTGATGTTCAGATTGTGCGCCACGCGTTGTGTCAAGTCGCCATTGACGAAGGTTTCTTCGATGTCCTGCAGGCCTTTCAGGAGCTTGTCACGCAAGGCGCCGATACGCTTGTTCTCTTCAGCCATCTCTTCCTTGGCCAAACGGAAGGCCTCGCCCATGCCGACGATCTGATGCGTCGCCAGCGTACCGGAACGGAACCCGCGCTCATGACCACCCCCATGCATCTGCGCCTCGAGGCGGATGCGCGGCTTGCGGCGAACGTAGAGTGCGCCAATTCCCTTTGGGCCATAGGTCTTGTGGGCCGAGAAACTCATGAGATCGACCTTGAGCTTGCTCAAGTCGATATCAACCTTGCCCGTGGCCTGTGCCGCATCAACGTGAAAAATAATGCCCTTCTCACGACAGATTTCACCCAGTTCGGCGATCGGCTGAATGACGCCAACTTCATTATTCACGTACATCACCGAAGCCAGGACGGTATCCGGACGAATGGCGGCCTTGAAGACATCCAGATCAAGCAGGCCATCTTCCTTGACGTCAAGGTAAGTGGCTTCAAACCCCTGGCGCTCCATTTCACGCACCGTATCAAGCACAGCCTTGTGCTCGGTCTTGACTGTAATGATGTGCTTGCCCTTGGTACCAGCGTAGAAATTGGCGGCACCTTTGATAGCGAGGTTATTGGATTCCGTGGCACCGGAGGTCCAGACAATTTCCTTGGGATCGGCATTGACCAGGGCAGCCACCTGCTCGCGCGCTTCTTCGACCGCTGCATCAGCTACCCAGCCGAAGCTGTGCGAACGCGATGCAGGATTACCGAAATGCTCGCACAGGTAAGGAATCATTTTTTCAGCGACGCGCGGGTCGACCGGGGTGGTTGCCGAGTAATCCAGGTAAATGGGGAGTTTCATCGTCATTCTCGCTAAGTCGGGTTGTTCGGACAGGTCACACTTCAATGAATGGCTGTCAGACCTTGCAGGCGTCCGACTGTCACCTGCAAGGCGTTGATAAATTGTTCAATCTCGGCTTCCGTATTACCAATACCGAGACTTACTCGCACTGCTCCGCGAGCAACCTCAGGGGCTACCCCCATGGCGCGCAGGACATGCGACGGCTCAGGATTGGCGCTGGAGCATGCAGCACCGCTCGCCACGGCAAACCCTTCGCGGTCCAGTTTACCGACCAGCGTTTCGCCATCGATATTGGGAAAGGCAAAGTAGCTGGTGTTCGGCAGACGGACCACATCCGTCGCAAAAATCCTGGCCCCCAAACCGGCCAACCCGACCTCCAGCTTCGCCTGCATGGCCCGCATGCGTGTCGATAGTTCGGCAACACGAGCCGCGGCAAGTTCCGCAGCCACACCGAATCCGACGATCGCCGGGACATTTTCGGTGCCCGAGCGCAATCCTCGCTCATGACCACCACCGGCAATCTGCGGCTGTAACTCGACCCGTTTGTCGAGAACCAGGGCCGCAGCCCCCTTTGGACCTCCAGCCTTGTGCGCAGACAGGGTCATGGCATGAACGCCGGCGGCGTTGAAGGCACGAAAGTCGATAGCCAGCTTACCCAATGCCTGTACTGCATCAGTATGAAACCAGGCGCCACTGGCTCGGGCGGCACCAGCCAGTGCCGCAATATCCTGCACGACACCCGTTTCATTGTTGGCCAACATTACCGAGAGCAGCTTCGGCTTTTCGAGCAAGACCTCCGCGTAGTCCTCGATTTTTAGCCTTCCAGCGCAGTCGACCGCAAGATTGCGAACCAGCCACCCTTGGCGCGCCAACTGAGCAGCCGGCTTGAGCACACAAGGATGCTCGATGGTGCTGACGGCAAGCATGCCGGGTGCAAGGCTGGCAGCCGCCCCCTTCAGGAACAGGTTGTTGGCTTCGCTGCCCCCGCTCGTAAACACCACCTCGGTTGGATGGGCATTGACCGCGGTCGCCACTTGTTGCCGCGCCTCGTCGATAGCCTGCCGTGCCCGGCGACCGTATTCGTGGCGGCTCGACGCATTGCCGAACTGGCTTTCCAGCCAAGGCAGCATCGCCGCCAACACCGCCGGCTCAAGCGGGGTCGTGGCGTTATGATCAAGGTAAACAGGCCGCAACATGGTTTTATTCAGGCAGCAACCGTTACCTTGTCACGCCCGGTACGAATTCGCGGCTGCGCAACAACGTGGCGCTGATCATCAAGCACGACTGAGCCAGGGACACGCTTTGCCTTTTCTCGCTCTACCAGATCAGCCAGCGTAACCGACGCAAGGTAGTCGAACATCTTGGCATTCAGCGTCGACCACAGATCATGTGTCATGCAGCGGTGTTCATCATGACAGTTCTCGCGACCGCCACACTGGGTGGCATCAAGCTGCTCATCGACAGCCCGTATGATGTCAGCCACGGCAACCTGATCAAATGGCCGCGCTATGCAATAGCCACCACCAGGGCCACGCACGCTGTCGACCAGCTTGTGTCGACGCAATTTGCCGAACAATTGCTCAAGGTAAGAAAGCGAAATCCTCTGACGCTCACTGATGCTGGCCAGCGCCACCGGCCCGTCCTCGCCACGCATGGCAAGGTCCATCATGGCCGTCACGGCGAAACGTCCCTTGGTTGTCAAACGCATCTCGAACCCCTGCTAATAACCTAGTATTGCGGTCAACTATATCCAATCCAGACAAAATCAGTCAACTATTTTGCTCAAGTATTTCGGATCAAAGGAATCGGCCTGCTCAACTTCCTGGTCGCACTTCACGCCTTGGGCATCAAGTTCCTTGAGCAACATGCCGAGACGACGATCGGTCTCGGCGGCATGATCCAGCAGCGCATGGATAGCCTTGGCCAGTGGATCATCCTGATCCCGGCCCACAGCGTAAGCTGAAAAACCGAGTTTTTCTGCCTGAGCCTCGCGCTGACGAGTCTGCTCGGTGTTGTCGAGAATCCGCGCGGGGTTTCCTACTGCAGTTGCCCCTCCGGGCACCGGCTTGGTAACGACGGCATTCGAACCAACCTTGGCGCCAGCTCCAATGGTGATAGGCCCAAGCACCTTGGCGCCAGCCCCGATGACTACACCATTTTCCAAAGTCGGGTGACGCTTGCCCTTGTTCCACGAGGTGCCACCAAGCGTTACACCGTGATAGAGCGTGACGTCGTCGCCAATGACCGCCGTTTCTCCGATCACGACCCCCATGCCATGATCGATGAAGAAGCGGCGTCCGATGGTTGCACCCGGATGAATTTCTATACCGGTCAGCATTCGCGACAAATGGGCAGTGAAGCGCCCCAGCCAGCGAAGGCGACGCCCCCAAAGCCAATGGGCCAGGCGATGCATGATCAGCGCATGTATACCAGGGTAGCAAGTGAGCACCTCCCATGATGAGCGAGCAGCCGGATCGCGGTCAAAAACCGCACGGATGTCCTCACGCAAGTACCGGAACATGAAGCCTGATCTCCCTATTGAATGGGGGGCGATTTTAAAATACTCGACTGAATTTGTCAGCTATTTCCTGCGAATCGCTGCTCCTTAAAAGTTTATAATGCGCAACCTGCCGACCCCCCTCACCACATGCCGAACCGCCTCGCATCGCTTCTTGTTGCCATCGTTTTACTTGCCGGTTGCGCGACACCGCCACCGATGCCGGCAGGCAATGTGCTCGGCGATTACGGCCATACCCGAAAGTACCTCGCCTGGCTCGTTGACCGTGAAATGGCGGAAAACGAAATTACCGGACTGAGCATTGCCCTGATCGACGATCAGCAAGTGATCTGGCAACAGGGTTTTGGCTATGCCGATCTGGAAAACAAGATCGTCGCCACCCCCGAAACGGTTTATCGCGCCGGCTCAATTGCCAAGATTTTCACCACCGCCGCCGCCATGCAACTGGCCGAACAGGGCAAGTTAGACATTGATCAGCCGCTTACCACCGCCCTGCCCGAATTCTCGATCAGGACGCGCTATCCGAATGCCGCACCGGTGACGCCACGTAACATCATGTGCCACCACTCCGGATTGCCATCGAATTTCCTGCAAGGATTGTTCGTCCGGGAACCGGATCGCTTCGAGTCGGTCGTCCACAAAATTCGTGACGAATACCAGGCCTTTCCGCCCAACTATGTCTTTTCATACTCCAATCTCGGCATGGCGCTGCTTGGCGCGGCAATCCAGAAAGTCAGCGGAGAGCCTTTCGAGGCTTACATGGATCGCCGCTTCTTTCAGCCACTGGGCATGACCCAAAGCAGCTTCGAGCCGCGCCCGATTGCCAAAGCCTACGACCGCAACAAGGAAATCGAGGTTTTCTCGATGCGCGACATGCCGGCCGCCAACCTGTTGAGCAATGTGGTCGACCTCGGCCAGTTCCTGAAAATGCAGTTCGCCGAGGGCAAATCGGGGCAGCAGCAAATTCTCGCGCCAGAATCCGTACGCGAAATGGTGCGCATCCAGAACAAGGATTTCCCGCTGACCTTCGGCCAGTTCGTCGGCCTGGGCTGGATGATGAGTGGCATTGACGTCCCCGGTGGCGGCCCTGTCGCCAGTCACGGGGGATCCCTACCTGATTCGCACAGCATGATGGCGATCCTGCCAGCCCATAAACTGGGCGTCGTAGTACTGACGAATTCCTCAACTTCGCACGTCGCCGTCTCGAAAATAGCCACCGAAGCCCTGCGTCTGATGCTTGAAGCCAAGACGGGGATAAGACAGGACCCGACACCACCAGTACGTGCTGCAGAACGCGCCCCGAACGCCGAGGAATTGCGCCAATTCGATGGCAATTTCGACACCATGGTTGGACTGGCCAGAATCAGCACAAAAAATGGTCAGATAGATGTCGATGCTGCCGGGCACCAATTCCGCCTGGTTCCACACGACGACGGCCTGCTCACCATCAAGTACCGGCTATTTGGCATGATGGCAGTCCGCGTCGGCGCTTTCGAGGACATACATCTTTCGATGGCCAATGTCGACGGAAGGCAAATCATCATTGGCCGAATAGGCGCCGAGTCACTGATCTTTGGCGAAAAGCTCAAGCCGACCACCATCCCCGAACGATTCCGGAAAAACCTCGGCAACTACGAGATCGTCGGCAAGATCGATGGCCCGACCCCCGACAAACTCCTGCTCAAGGAAGACAACGGTCTACTCGTCGGCGAGGCCCATTTCCCGGAAATTCCGGACCTGCTGCTGCGCATCGCTTTCCGAGCTGTCTCCGAGAACGAAGTCGTCACAGCCGGGCTGGGCACAGGGCGTGGCGACACGCTACGCCTGATCGGAGCCGGCGACGAAGCCATGCTGGGATTTTCCGGCATTCAAATGCGCAAGAAACTGAACTGAATATGAGAGAACTACACCAGGAACTAAAAACATTCATCATCGAAACGATGAATCTCGAAGACATCACCCCGGCCAACATTGGTGACGACACCCCGCTCTTTGCCGAAGATGGCTTGGGTCTGGATTCGATTGACGCCCTCGAATTGGTGCTCGGCCTGAAGAAAAAATACGGGATTGTCATTGAAGCAAATGACGAAGCAAGCCGCCTGCATTTGCACTCAGTGGCAACTTTGGTCAAGCTGATCCAGGAATCAAGCCGGAGTTAAACCGAGCCCGGATGGGCTAGCAGATTCGCCGAAGTTCCAAATTTCAGGATAGCGCGCCATGCGCGGCGAAAGACCCAAAGAAAAATCGCCGGACTTCCGGCGATTTTTCTATCGAAAACGATAATCCAAGTAGACGAAAAACTGTAACTCAAACGCTGGATAACCGCCGCCTACCGAAGCCAAGACCTGCCATGCCAACAGCCAGCAACGCTAGCGTACCAGGCTCAGGAACCTTATTCGGGTCCACATGCAACTTAACCAGCTCTGATTCCCCCTGATAGTAATATTTTGTCGGTAGAAACAAGCTGTTGTAGCCATCATCCCCAAATTGATTAGCGTACGTCCATTGATAGCCCCACCCAGAATTATTTTGATTTCCAGTCAACAATGACTCAGAGCAGGTAACGCGAGCCAACAAGTAGTGATCACCGAGCATCTGGTCAGTAATCAAGAGCGGCGTGCTTTTAAAATTATAAGATTGATTGAAATTCGGATTTCCCCAACCATCGTTAACTACAGGGGTGGGGTTTACGATGTTCTTATCAAAGAGAAGAGCTTCGTTTGAAGAGAAATCCTGTAGATCCCCATTTCCATTCCAATCAATCCATGTCTTGATGAAATCAGCATAGTGCCGACCGTCATATTGCTTATGGAGGGTAAATTGGAACTGAACCGACTGGCCAACCACTAGCGAGGAATTTCCCCACGTATTGCCACCATCCGTGCTCCACACAATACTTGTTATGTCGTTCCAGACCGAGTTCGTATTCAACGCATCCAGTTCGCTCTGCGACACGGTAGCCCAACTTTGCCCTGCCAGAGCCAGCAAGCCAAGCGCCAAAAACTTGTAGATAGATTTTAGGTTCATTACCCAACTCCAAAGCAGCGAGGCCACACCAATTCTGGGCGGTCGCCTATTTGCACCCCAGCAAACTGGACATGCAGTTGAAACAACTTTTGTTCAAGTAAAAGCAAATTTTATTCCACAACAACATCTAGTTGATTTAAAAAGGATTAAATTTATCAACGACGGCCCCTGTAAAAATAACCGACAGTCGGGAACCTTATGACTGCCGAAAAAGCCGTACTTTATTGAAAGAAGCACTGATACATCCCCTATTTCCCCAATTCAGCCTGCAGCCGGCGTGCATCGCCTACGCCTGCAAATGAAACATTTCCCCTAAGCGCCTGAGCAAGCTCATCACGCGCTTCTGCCCTCCGGCCGCTCTTGGCCAAGGCTGTCGCCAAGTGGTAGCGAATTTCCGGATCATTCGGATTGCGCAGCCGCGCATCTCGTAATAAAGCCAGGCCGCGCTCGAGAGTGCCACCTTGTTGAAGCATGATCCATCCGAGCGTATCGATAACGACCGGGTCGGTTGGCCGCAGGCTGTATGCCCGCTCGGCATGACTGGTAGCTGACTTGTCCTTTTGTGCAAACGCCGCCTGAGCAAGGTTGTTCCATATCAAGCCGTCGTCTGGCTGTAGCTTGAGCGCTTTTTCGTAGGCAATCCGGGCGGCGGCAAAATCACCAAGCCGGAGTTCGGAATTACCAATCGTGCGTAGCACCGCCGCATCGTCCGGATGACTGCTCTGCCATTTCTGGAGGAATGCCGTGCCTTTCGGTAAATCACCCATAGCCGCATAAGCCCGATAGAGGCGTAGCGCCATGCTTGGACTGTCCGATTTTTTGAGCGCATCGTTATACGCTGTCAGTGCTGTTGCGAATTGCCCTTGTGCCATCGCCAGATCTCCTTTAAGGCTCGCCACAACACCATTGCTTCCGGGTATTTTGGAGATCTGATTGATGTGTTGCTCGGCCTTTATGAACTCACGCTGACGAATTTCAATTTCTGCACGAAGCATCAATGCCGGCGGAAAATTCGGCTGACTGCTGAGTGATTTTTCGAGGCTATAGCTGGCCCCCGAATCATTACCGGCAGCAAGTTGCAGGCGTGCTATCTCGACTTGAGCCACCGGATCGTAGCCCGCATAGCGCGCCATATTATCCAGCGTCTGGCGCGCAGAGCTCCCGTCACCCTTTGCTAATTGCACTCGCGCCAGAAGCCCGAACGCAGCCAGACTTTTCTGGTTCTTGTTGAGAGTCTCTGTGGCGATACCCAATGCCTTGTCGACTTCGCCACGCTGCAAATAGAGTTCAACAAGGCGCCCCCCGACTGCAATCGAACCATTTGAAGCACTGCGCGCCTTCTCCAACCAGCGAACTGCCTCCTCGTAGCGCCTTGCTTTTTCATCGATCGAGGCGAGTTCCATCATCGCATCGACGTTCTTTTCATCTTTCTTAAGCAGGGCCAATAGTCTCTTGCGCGCTTCATCGAGTTTGCCTTCTGCCTGGTCGAGCGAACTCAGGTTAAAGATCGCCCCTTGGTGCCCTGGATTCCGTGTCAGGATTTCTTCGTAGGCATTGCGCCCCCCAGCGCGATCACCGAGCGCAACTCGGGTTACGCCAAGCATGTTCAATACCGCAATATTTGTTGGGTCGTTATTGACTAGCACCTCGACAACTTCAAGGGCTCTTTTTGACTGACTCGAACGCAAATACAGCGCACACAAAATCATTCCGGTGCGTACCTGCTTTGGGTCCTTTATCCATGCCTGGCGTAACTGCTCGATAGCTTGGGCATCCTTGCCTGTACCGGCAAGGCTGATACCGAAATCAGTGGCAATATCAACTGCGCCGCCGGATTTACGTACCGCTTGATCCAATAGTTCGGATGCCCCCTTGAAGTTTCCATCTTGCATGTAGGCTGTCGCCAGCAGCGATAAAACCCTGGGGTCATCCGGTGAGCGACGCTTGAGTGGCTCCAGCAAGGAAATGGCAAAGGTATAGTTGCCATTGTCGAGGTGCTGCCTGGCAAGCAGTTTGGTTCCGGCATCGTCATCCGGGTAACGACGCAGGAGAACCTGGAGTTTGTCTGCAGCTTTTTCCTTGTTTCCCAGACCGTAATGGGCCAACGCATCGAGCAAGAGCATAGCCCTGTTGTTCGCCAACACTTCAAAGGGGAGCGGATCAAGTACGCGGGTCACCTCTTCGAGAGCCGCTTTGGTCGCCCCTTTGTCACCACGGCTTTTCGCTACCAAGGCTCTGAAATAAGCGCTCCGCGGCTCCAACGGAGCAATTTGTTTGACCACTGCCAATTCGCGCTCGGCTTCGTCAATGCGCCCCAGATCAATCAGCAGTCCGGATCGCGCAATGCGAGGCTCGATATATTGTGGGCTGAGGGCAGAAGCCTTGGCATACGATTGAAGCGCCCCTTCCCGGTCGCCAGATGCCTGCTGCAAAGAACCACGAACATTCCAGGCTCCGGCATCATTGCCCCCCAATGACAAGGCCTCATCGGAAAGTTTTTTGGCAAGCGCCATATCGCCCTTGCGCATGCCGATGTTTGCTTGTGCCAAGCGGACCATGACCGAGTTCTGGTCAAGCGCCCGTGCCTCCTCCAAAGCTTTCGATGCATCCGCTACGTTACCCTTCTCGACCAAGGCATTGGCACGAAGCACAAGGACACCCACCTGCGGCGCAATGGGCAGGCCATTGGGCGTCACACGCTCAAGCAGCAGGTTGTACTTGCCTTGTTGCAGATAGGCCTGCCCGAGGAATGTGATGACCTCGGCACGACTGGCCCCCTGGCGCAATGATTCATCAAATTCGACCTCGGCACCGATAGGATCGCCGGACTCAAGCAGGGTTTTGCCCAACAGCACATGGGCGGCCAACAGCCTCTGATCGGCCTGTATCGCATTCTTGAGTTGAATGATGGCACCGCGCACGTCTTTACGTTCGTACTTGGTCAGCGCATCTTCGTAGTAACGGTAAGCCTTCGAATCCGCAGCCTGCGCCGACAAAGTAGCGACAACCCCGGCCGCGAGCAAGACGCCAGCCAGATGCTGCTTGGCGATTCCCAATAGCATATTCATAACAGGTATTTGGCCTTCAAAATTGGCTTAACGAGAGCGTTGCAGGAGTGCTACGTAAAATCCGATCCTAGCGATCTCCGGCAAGCGATGGCTGTGATTTTTTCACGAACGCCAGTTAATTTAACGGATCATTCATGGCCCTGGGCGCCTGCGCCGGACCTTACCGAACTTCGATGCTGACGCTCTTTCCTGACTTGCCGCCGGCCTTGCGGATCAGGTCGGCGATATCGGAGTTGTTGAATCGCGTTGCAATATCGAGGGCTGTTTCGCCGCTATCGATCGTTCGGCCGAGATCTGCCTGGCTGGCGATCAGCAGTTTGACGACTTCGATGTGTCCGCCGCGAGCAGCGGCGATGAGCGGTGTCGTGCCGTTTTCCGATGCCAGATTGATGTCGGCGCCGGATTTGATGAGCAGATTCGCTATCTCGACATGGCCACTAAAGGCCGCGTAGGCCAGAGGCGTCCAGCCTTGCATATTGACTGCTGCGCCGCCGGCCAGGAGCAGCTCGACGACCTTTTGATGCCCCCGAAAGGCAGCCAGTCGCAGCGCCGTATCGCCTGCAGCGTTGCGGGCATTGAGTCTGGCGCGGCCCTTGATGAGGAAATCCACCGTCTCGACATGCCCGTCGCGGGCGGCCAGCATGAGCAGCGTATTGCCATCGATGTCTGTCGTATCGAGGGATGCGCCCCTGGCGGCAAGTTGCTCAAGCTGACTGACGTCACCCATCCTGGCCGAGGTAATCAGATCGTCATAGGTAGCGGCACAGGCGATCGCGGGGGCGGCCAAAGCGATTGCTACGGTCAACCGGAATTTTTGGCTAATTTTCATGGCCTTTTGGCGCCTTTGAATAACGAAAAGAAATTTTCGGTCGTCGCCTCATGGACGGCATCGACGGTCAGGCCGCGCAACCGGGCAACTTCCTCGGCGACATATTTTACGTAAGCCGGCTCATTCGGCTTGCCACGATAGGGAGCCGGTGCCAGATAGGGCGAGTCGGTTTCAATGAGAAGGCGGTCGAGCGGGCATTTCTGCGCCACCTCCTTGACGATGGTGGCGTTCTTGAACGTGACGATCCCGGAAAACGAGAGATAAAAACCCAAATCAAGCGCCCGACAGGCGATGTCCCAGTTTTCTGTAAAGCAGTGCATGACACCGCCCACCGTATCGGCGCCCTCTTCTTTCAAGACGCGCAGCGTGTCGGACGCAGAATCACGGGTGTGCACGACCAACGGCTTGCCACAACGCTTGGCAGCACGAATGTGGGTACGAAAACGATCGCGCTGCCACTCCGGCTGGTCCTTTTGCCAATAGTAGTCAAGGCCGGTTTCGCCGATGGCGATCACCTTCGGGTGTGCGGCCAGCGCCAAAAGCCTGTCTTCGTCAGGCTCTTCGACATCCGTGTATTCGGGATGGACGCCCACCGTCGCATAGAGCTGCGCATGCTGCTCGGCCAGGGCGATCACCTGCGGAAAATCTTCCAGATTGACGCCGATGCAGACCGCCAGGTCGACCTGGTTTTCCTGCATGCGCTGCAGGACCTCGGGCATGCGCTTGGCCAGATCAGGGAAATCCAGATGACAGTGAGAGTCGACCAGCATGCCGGCCAATCAGAGCGTATGCGTGGGACGAGCCGACTGCATGACGCCGCCGAGCAGGCCCTCGATCTTGCGCCGGGCTTCCTGGCCGCTTTCGTCATTGTTGAAATGCACGCCGATGCCCTGTGCCCGGCCATTCTGGGCGCCGGCCGGGGTGATCCAGACAACGGTACCGGCAATCGGCAGCTTGGCTGGATCATCCATCAGCGACAACAGCATGAACACTTCGTCGCCGATGGTGTAGCTGCGCGTGGTCGGAATGAAGATGCCGCCGCTGCGCAAATGGGGCATGAACGCAGCGTAAAGCGCAGATTTCGAATTGATGTTCAGCGAGAGAACGCTAGGGCGCTGCGGAGCGGGTTTTGCTTCACTCATCTTTGATCAATTGGCAAACAGGGCTCGATAGTCCAGTAAGAGGCTTTCCAGGAAGAGGCGCGCATTGAGCGGCTGCTCGGCCTCCTGGCGGCGTGTAATGAGGGCCCGATACGACCGGATCAGGCGTGCAGGCGGAATCATATCAGCCAAGCCTGAAATAATGGCCTGTTGCGGCAGAAAATATCGGACAGGCAAGCCATTCCTGGCCAGCGTCAGATCGACCATCCATTTCTGCAAGGCCTCGGTTAGGTGTTTCAAAGCCACCTTGCCCTTGCTGTCCTTGATCGCTTTGTCGAGTTCAGCCGCAATTGCCAGCGGATCGCCCTTGCGGCCAGCCCCCAGCCGCGCGGTCAGCAACTCGAGCCAGGCCCCTTGTCCGGACTTCGCCAATTCCATCGCCAGCCCCGGCGAACCGCCGGCCAGCGCCAACCACCGTTCAGCCTCGGCCACACCGTCGTCAGCCAGAACCTTTACAGCAAGCTTCATCGAAGGCACCGGCACCGGCACCACCTGACAGCGGCTGCGAATGGTCGGCAACAAACGCATCGGCTCACTGGAAACCATTAAAAACAAGGTATCTGGAGCAGGTTCTTCAAGTGTTTTAAGAAGTGAATTTGCCGTGCTGCGATTCATCGCCTCGGTCGGATTGACCAGAATGATGCGCAACCCGCCGCGATGGGTACCAACGTTGAAAAATTCGTCGAGCCCGCGCACCTGATCGATGGTGATCTGCTGACTGGGCTTTTTCTTGCCGTCTTCGACCTCAGCTTCTTCACCGAGCGCATCCGGCTGCAGCAAGCGGAAATCGGGATGATTTCCCTGCTCGAACCAATTGCAGGCCAGGCACTTGCCACAGGCCAGACCATCAATAGAGGGTGACTCGCAGAGCAAACTGGCGGCAAAACGCCTGGCCAGCTCATATTTCCCCAAGCCTTTCTGGCCGACGAACAATAGCGAATGCGGCAACTGCTTGCGCCTTGCCTGCAATCCAGCCCAGACCTTCGAATGAAGATCAATAACGTTCATAAACAAGTTACTGCGATTATTTGTTCAAGTTCTTTGCGAATATTTTCAATGGTGTTGTCAGCGTTAACAACGCGCATTCTGCTCGGGCTGCCATGCGCTCTTTCCAGGTAAGCCTGGCGGACGCGCTCATGAAAATCGACGCGTTCCTGTTCGAACTTGTCGAGCACCCGATTGGCCAGCACGATGCGCTCGCGCGCGATATCGAGCGGCAGGTCGAACAATAGCGTCAGATCCGGTTGCAGGTGTTCATGCACCCAGTGCTCGAGAATCAGGAACTTGGCGCGGTCCAGTCCGCGGCCACCGCCCTGGTAGGCGTAGGTGGCGTCGCTGAAGCGGTCGCAGATCACCCATTCGCCGCGGGCCAGCGCCGGCTCGATCAATTTGGCCAGGTGCTCGCGGCGTGCCGCGAACATGAGCAGGGTTTCGGTTTCCAGATGCATCGGTTCGTTGAGCAGCAACGCCCGCAACTTTTCACCCAGTTCGGTTCCGCCCGGCTCCCGCGTCACTTGCACGACGAGGCCCCGCGCCCGCAGCAATTCGGCCAGCCACTCGACGTGACTGCTCTTGCCGGCGCCATCTATGCCTTCAAAAGTGATGAATTTTCCGCTCACTTCCCACCCCTTTGAAATTTATTGACTGCATTGTTGTGCTCATCCAGCGTCTGCGAAAACTGGCTGCTGCCATCGCCGCGGGCGACAAAATAGAGCACGTCGCTCTGCGCCGGATTGAGCGCCGCGCGTAGCGAAGACTGGCCCGGCATGGCAATCGGCGTCGGCGGCAGGCCGCGTCTCGTATAGGTATTGTACGGGGTGTCGGTCAACAGATCGCGCTTTCGCAAATTCCCGTCAAAGCGATCGCCCAGGCCGTAAATGACCGTCGGATCCGTTTGCAGCAACATCCCCGCACGCAAGCGATTGACGAATACAGTCGCGACCAGGATGCGGTCGGCTTCGCGGCCGGTTTCCTTTTCGACTATCGAGGCCATGATCAGCGCCTCTTGCGGCGACTTGTACGGCAAACCGGCAGCCCGTTGGACCCATTCAGCATCCAGTTTGCGCGACATGGCCCGATGTGCCCGGGCCAACAGGTCCAGATCGCTGGAATGCTTGTCGAACAGATAGGTATCGGGGAATAACCAGCCTTCCAGGCTGCCGATATCGAGCCCCAGTTGCGCGATGATCTGCGCCTCGGACAAACCGCGCGTCTCGTGACTCAGGTCCGGATGATTGTCCATCCGCGCCCGCCACTGGCGGAAAGTCCAGCCTTCGACCAGGGTAAGTTCGCCTTGCGTCACCTTGCCTTTGAGGAGCTTGTTGAGCAGTTGCCTGGGGGTAACCCCCGTTTTGACCGCATAACTCCCGGCCTTGATGGCCGTATCGGCCCGGTTGAGGCGGGCCAGCATGGCGAGCAAGCTTGGCTCGACAGCGATACCGGCCTCGCGCATCTGGGCAATGGCTGAACGCAGGCTGCTGCCGGCAGCGACCCGGAAATCGAGCGGCGAATTGCTCAATTGCAGTGGCTGGTTGGCCCACCAGAACAAGCCGCCGAGAGCGGTCGTCAACAGCAAAATGATCGGAAGGGAAATCTTGACTAGTAGGCGCAAGGGAACTCGGCGAGTGCAAGCAGGTCTTGCCCGTGTGAAACGAGCCGACCGAGCTTCTCAACTTCGGCGATGCCGCCGGCGAATTGCTTGCCGCAACGCAGCAGACGGTCGTCGTTCCGCTGACTCACCTCGGCCTCATCGAAGCCACGGGTGAAGAGGCCAAGGCCTTCCTGCACAGCCAGTTCACCAGCGATATCAACCATCTGGCTGACGGCCAGGCCCAGCATGCCGGATGGTGCACGGCCAAGGGTCGGATGCAGGCCAGCTTCGTCGTCTGGCGTCAGGGCGAGCGCTATCTCCTCGCGCTGGCCGCCGACCTCCAGGAGGCAACGCAAAAGCGCCTGCAAATGTTCGTCTTGCGGGCAAAAGTAAAACTGGCCGCGCAGACCGACAGTACCGTCATGCTCGGCCTCTCCGGGCCACAGGCCGAAGAAGCGCTGGCCGATGCCGGGCTGCCCTGCCCGGCTGAAGCAATGGCGACGGCCACCGCCGACGGTGCAACCGTCATTCGCCTCGATGCCAAGCGTTTCATGATCGTCGCGCCGGAATCGGCGATGGCTGCGCTGTGGCAAAAACTGACCGTCAAGGCCCGTCCCGCAGGCCTCCCCGCCTGGCGCTGGCTCGATATTCAGGCCGCTTTCCCGCTCGTTACCTTGGCCACCAAGGAGGAGTTCGTGCCGCAAATGGCCGACTTCGAAAAGATTGGCGGCGTCAGTTTCCACAAGGGCTGCTACCCGGGGCAGGAAATCGTTGCTCGCACCCAGTACCTCGGCAAGGTCAAGCGCCATTTGCATCGTGTGACCAGTGCGCAGGCGCTCAAGGCCGGCGATATCCTGCATTCTCCCGACAACCCGGATCAGTCCTGCGGCACGGTGATGACCGTCGCCCCGTCACCGGCTGGCGGCTACGAAGCCTTGGCCGTCATTCAGAGCAATTTTGCCGGCAATGTGCGTGTTGGATCTCTCGAAGGGCCCTCCATTCAGGCTGTTGCGGTCAACCCGTAAAAACGGCCAAAAATGAAATGTGCCTGATCGTCGTCGGCTGGCGGGTTCATCCGGATTACCCGCTGGTCGTCGCGGCCAATCGTGACGAGTTTTACGCCCGGCCGACGGCGTCTTTAGCGCGCTGGCCCGATGCGCCGGAAGTCATCGGCGGGCTCGATCTCGAAGCCGGCGGCACCTGGCTGGGCATCAGCGAATCGGGACGTTTCGCCGCAGTCACCAACGTGCGCGAACCCGGCATGGCCAAAGGCGCGCAATCCCGCGGCGCGCTGACACGGGGCTTCCTGACGGCCCGAACATCAGCGAGCGACTATGCGGCGGGAATCGATGGTGCGCAGTACTCAGGCTTCAACCTGTTGCTGAGCGACGGCGATACGCTGGTCTATTGCTCGAATCGCGATGGCAATCCACGCCCACTGGCACCGGGCGTTTACGGCTTATCGAATCATCTGCTCGACAGCCCGTGGCCAAAACTGCTGGCCGCCCGCCAGCGATTTTCCGACGCCTTGCCCCGCCTGCCCGATGAGTCGGCTTTTTTCGAACTGCTGGCCGACCAGGCTATCGTTGCCGACGAGAACCTGCCGAATACCGGTGTTCCCATCGAATGGGAACGCCTGTTGTCAGCCATCTTCGTCAAATCGGAAAGCTATGGAACACGGGCCTCAACGGTGGTCTGGCGAGACGCTGGCGGCAAGATCGCGGTTCACGAAAACAGTTTCGGCCCAAACGGGCAGCCGCTTCAGTCTTCGGTGATCTCGACTTCCGAATAGCAGGGCACAAGGTCGAACAAGTCGACAATGTCGGCGTTGCGCATGCGCACGCAGCCGTGCGAGCCGGGCAAGCCCATTTCCGCCGCATCCGGGCTGCCGTGGATGTAGATGTAACGGCGCATGGTATCGACACAGCCCAGCCGATTGCAGCCGGCTTCGCGTCCCGACAACCAGAGAATGCGCGTCAGTATCCAGTCGCGGCCGGGAAATTCCTCGCCCAGCGCCGGTGACCAGAGTTCGCCGGTCGGGCGACGGCGAACGAAGACCGTATTTTCCGGCTGACCAGCCCCGATTTTGGCCCGGATGATGTGTCGACCGCGTGGTGTCTGAAAGCTGCCGGAAACCTCGCCAACCCCGGCTTTGGCCGTCGATACCGGGTACTCGCGCAGGATTTGACCCTGATCGTCGAAGACGGTCATCGCCTGACGCGCCACTGAAATGTGCAGTTTCATGATGATTTCTTGCGCCGACCGGCGAAAAAAGCAGACAGCATGGCGCTGCACTCATCGGCCAGCACACCGCCTTCGACCGTTGCATGATGATTCAGGCGCTCAACGCCGAACAGATCGACGACGCTGCCATGCACGCCGGTCTTGGCATCACGCGCACCGTAGATGACGCGGCTGATCCGCGCATGCATGATGGCGCCGGCACACATGGCGCATGGCTCCAACGTGACGAACAATTCGCAGCCCGGCAGGCGGTAGTTGCCGAGCACCCGCGCCGCGTCGCGCAAGGCAGCGATTTCGGCATGGGCTGTCGGGTCGCTTTCGCCGATCGGCGAATTGAAGCCGCGGCCGACAATGGCGCCATTGAGGACCACGACGGCGCCAACCGGCACCTCGCCGAGACACTCGGCCGCGCGGGCGAGAGACATCGCTTCGCGCATAAAAAACTCGTCGCTGAGACCAAGTGCGGCTTCGTCGCTCATGCCGACTCGCCTGGAAAAACCGGATCCATCATAAAAACGTCGCCAGAAAATGGGTTGTCGGAAGGGCGGCAAGTATAGCGCCGCCGGGCTGGCTCGCCCTAGTTGCCCTGCAGCAACAGCCGGATGTCGGCAGCGATGTCATCAACGCTGCTCGTGTCCTTGACATAAAGTCGCAGACGGCCGGCCGGATCGAACGCATAGGCCCCCGTCGAATGGTCGATGACATAGCCCAGCTCCCCCTCAACCGGCTTGCGCGCGGCAAAGACGCGGAACTCTTCGGTCGCGGCCCTGGTTTGCACTGCATCGCCGCGCAGGCCAAGAAATGTCGGGTGGAACCACGGCACGAACGCCTTCAGCCTTTCCGCGCTGTCGCGCTCCGGATCGACCGTGACGAACAGCACCTGGACCCGCTCAGCGTCGCCGCCCAGCGCCTTCATGACGTCAGCCAGCTTGGCCAGCATGGTCGGGCAAATATCCGGACAGGAGGTGTAGCCGAAGAAGACCACCACCGCCTTGCCCTGAAAATCGGTCAGGGATCGCTGCTGTCCTTGGTGGTCGACCAGCGTCAGCTGGCGCCCAAAAGTGGCGCCGGTCAGATCGGTGTTGCGAAATGTCACCGGTGGCCGTTTGCAGGACAGCAAGGCTGCCATGGACAGGACAAGAAAGCGGCGGCGATTGATCATGAAAAATTTTTCTGAACTATTTCAGGAACATTGATTCTCAGCCCTAGAGGTCGGTTCTCACAAGGGGGAGGGAACGGAATGGCGAGTTGCACGCTTGAGACTCAGACTGCGCCAAGCGCAGAGGTAAATCCTGTTGCCTGGCTGTTACGCAGCCTTTTCCCTCCTTCAGCCCTGCTCCTGCCGGGTGCCGCCAGCGCGGCCTACAACTTCAACTTCCCCGAGCCGGTCACGCCCATCGCCCGGGAAACGCTGCACATCCACAACGAGTTCATGCTGATCATCACCGTGCTGTTCGTGGTGGTGTTCGCCATCATGATCTACTCGATGATCAAGCACCGGAAAAGTTCCGGCCACGCCCCGGCCAAGTTCACCGGGCCGACTGGCGCCCTGCAGTGGTTCTGGGCGTTGATTCCCTTCGCCATCCTGCTTTTCATCGACTTCGTGCTGATGGGCATCCCGGCCGTGCAGGCCATCATCAACATGGAAGATACCCAGACCAAGGCCGACATGGTACTCAAGGTCACCGGCATGCAGTGGAAGTGGCAATACGAGTATCCGGAATCCGGCGTCAAGTTCATCAGCACGCTGGCCACGCCGCGCGACCAGATTGCCAATGCCGAAGCCAAGGGCGAGAACTACCTGCTCGAAGTCGATAAGCCGGTCGTGCTGCCTGTCGGCAAGAAGGTGCGCATCCTGCTCACCTCGACCGACGTCATCCATACCTGGTGGGTGCCGCAATTCGGCGTCAAGCGCGATGCCATTCCCGGCTTTCTGCGCGAAACCTGGGTGCTGATCGAAAAACCCGGCATCTACCGCGGCCAGTGCGCCGAGTTGTGCGGCAAGGATCACGGTTTCATGCCGGTGGTCGTCCATGCTGTGCCGGAGCCCGAATACCTCGCCTGGGTGGAGGCACAGAAGGCCGAAGCCAAGGCCGCAGCGGGCGGGGCCGACCGGACCTGGAGCAAGGACGAACTGGTTGCCGAGGGCAAGGCGGTCTATGAAAAAGTTTGCGCCGCCTGTCACCAGCCGGATGGCAAGGGCTTGCCGCCCGCCTTCCCGGCGCTGGCCGGCAGCAAGATCGTCAGCGGGCCGCTGCTCGACATGAACGGCAAAGTCATCAAGGACAGCCACGTCGACCGGGTGCTGCACGGCAAGGCCGGCACAGCCATGCAGGCCTTCGCCACCAGCCTGTCCGATGTCGAGCTGGCCGCCGTCATCACCTACGAACGCAACAGTTTCGGCAACCAGGCGGGCGACATGATCCAGCCAGCCCAGATCAAGTCACTGCGCTAGGAGACGAGCGATGAGCACAGCCACCACCCATACTGCCGAACACCCCGCCGGGGAATACCATGGCGGCTTGCTGCGCTGGTTGACGACGACGAATCACAAGGACATCGGCACGATGTACCTGACCTTTTCGCTGATCATGTTCTTTGTCGGCGGACTGATGATCCTCGCCGTGCGCGCGGAGTTGTTCTCGCCCGGCCTGCAGCTCATGCAGCCGGAGTTCTTCAACCAGCTCATCGGCGTCCATGCTCTGGTGATGATCTTCGCGGCGCTCATGCCCGCCGCCACCGGTTTCGCCAACTGGATGCTGCCGCTGATGATCGGCGCTCCCGACATGGCGCTGCCCCGCCTCAACAACTGGGGTTTCTGGCTGCTGCCGCCGGCCGCCATTCTCCTCACCCTGCCCTTCACGCTGGCCCTGTTCGGCATCGGCGACGGTGCGCTGGCCACCGGCTGGACCTTTTACGCGCCACTTTCGGTGCAGGGCGGCATGGGCGTCGATTTTGCCATTCTCGCCGTGCACATCCTCGGCATCTCGTCGATCATGGGCTCGATCAACATCATCGTCACCATCTTCAACATGCGCGCCCCGGGCATGACTATGATGAAACTGCCGCTCTTTGCCTGGGGCTGGCTGATCACTGCTTTCCTTCTCATTGCCACGCTGCCGGTGCTGGCCGGTGCCGTGACCATGCTGCTCACCGACCGCCATTTCGGCACGCATTTCTTCGACGCGGCGGGTGGCGGCGACCCAATCCTCTTCCAGCATCTGTTCTGGTTCTTCGGCCACCCCGAGGTGTACATCCTCCTGCTGCCAGTCTGGGGCCTGATGCCGCATGTGCTGTCGACGTTCTCGCGCAAGCCGACCTACGGCTACAAGGCGCAGGTCTACAGCTTCATCGCCATCGGCCTGCTCTCGGTCGTCGTCTGGGCTCACCACTTCTTTACCGCCGGCATGCCTGTGCCGGCGCTGGTCTACTTCATGTTCAGCACCATGGCCATCTCGCTGCCGCTGGCTGTGCTCTTCTTCTGCTGGATCGCCACGATGTGGAAGGGGGCGATGACTTTCGAGACGCCGATGCTGTTCGCCGTCGGCTTCATCGTCCTGTTCGGCATCGCCGGCCTGACCGGGCTGATCCTCGCCGACGTCGCGGCCGACGCCCAGTACCACCACAGCTATTTTGTCGTCGCCCACTTCCATTACGCGCTGTTCGCCGGCGGCATCATGGGCGTGATGACTGGCGTCTATTACTGGCTACCGAAATGGACCGGCCACATGTACAGCGAAAAGCTCGGCAAGCTCCATTTCTGGCTGACCGTGGTCTCGTTCAACCTGACTTTCCTGCCACAGTTCTTCCTCGGTCTGGCCGGCATGCCGCGGCGCATTCCCGACTATGCGCTGCAGTTCGCCGAATTCAATGCGATCTCGACCTTGGGCGCCTTTGTCCTGGGTTTCAGCCAGTTGCTCTTTGCCTGGAACATCTGGTCTTGTGTACGGGGCGGCCCAAAGGTCGAGAGCCGGGTCTGGGAGGGTGCGGAAGGGCTGGAATGGGAGCTGCCCTCGCCGCCGCCCCACCATACCTGGGAAATCCAGCCGGTGATCAAATGAGTGGGGAGCACATGACGCCGGCCTTCACCGATGCCGACCTCGCCCGCCGCCGCGCCGCGTCGCGCCGTCTTGGCTGGCTGCTTGGCGCCGTCGTGCTGGTCATTTACCTCATCGGCTTGTTCATCAAGCGTTAGCATCATGGACCAGGCCCAGCCCACCCCAGCCAGCCACAATCGCCTGATCGGCAAGCTGTTGCTGATGGTGGCCGGGGCCTTCGTTTTTGCCTTCGCGCTGGTGCCGCTTTACGACGTACTCTGCGCAGCCACCGGCTTCAATGGCAAGACGGCCGGCCCAGGCGTGATTCGCGACGGCTTCGGCGTCGGCGGCCTGCAAACCGCTGCCGCTCCGGCCCCGAAGGTCGATACCGGGCGCACTGTCCGCGTCGAATTCACCGGCACCGTGATGCCCGGCCTGCCCTGGGACATGCGGCCGCTGACCATCAGCCTCGACATCCACCCGGGCGAGCTGCAGCAAGTCAGCTACCTGGTGCGCAACACGTCAAATCGGACGATTGTCGGACAGGCCGTACCGAGCGTGACGCCCGGCCAGGCGGCACAACACTTCGAGAAGATCGAATGCTTCTGTTTTTCACAACAAACGCTGGGACCGGGCGAGGCGCGCGAAATGCCGCTGGCTTTTATCGTCAAACCCGAGGTCGACCGTAGCATTCGCCACATCACCCTGTCCTACGCCTTTTTCAGCGTTGATGGACAGCGCCAGACACTGACCAGCAGCAGGGAGGCCCAATGAAAACAAGTCCAGCTCACGCCGAACATTATTTCGTTCCCCAGCCCAGCCTGTACCCGGTCATTCTTTCGGCCGGCATGTTCCTGCTCGCCTTTGGCTTCATCCAGCTGATCAACAACTTCGGCCCCGGTAAGTGGGTCATGCTCGGCGGGACAGCCGTCATCCTCTATGTTCTGTTCGGCTGGTTCGGCAAAGTCATCGGCGAATCGCAGAGCGGCGCCTACCGCGACTGGGAAGACCGTTCATTCCGCTACGGCATGATCTGGTTTATCGCCACCGAGGTGATGTTCTTCGCCGCCTTCTTCGGTGCGCTGTTTTATGTGCGGGTGATTTCGGTGCCGACCCTGGGCGGCATGGAAGGCGCCCACGGCTTCAGCCTGTGGCCGGAATTCGCCGGCACCTGGCCGACCAGTGGCCCAAAAGGTGCCACCTTCACGCCGATGGGTGCTTGGGGCATTCCGGCGCTCAACACCGCCCTGCTCCTGAGTTCCGGCGCCACCGTCACCTGGGCGCATTGGGGGCTGTTGCGCAACCAGCGTAGCCATCTCATCCTTGGTCTCGCGGCGACAGTCCTGCTCGGCAGCACCTTCCTCGGCTTCCAGGCCTACGAATACCACCACGCCTATACCGAACTCGGCCTGACCATGGGCGCCGGCGCCTACGGGGCGACCTTCTTCATGCTGACCGGCTTCCATGGTTTCCACGTCACGCTCGGCACCATCATGCTGGCCGTCATCCTGCTGCGCAGCCTGAGCGGTCATTTCAGCGCCGACCGCCACTTTGCCTTTGAGGCGGTGGCCTGGTACTGGCACTTCGTCGATGTGGTCTGGCTGATCCTCTTCGTTTTCGTTTACTGGGTGTAGCCGGGTATGAGACCGAACCTGAAACTGGCCAGAAGCACCAGGAAGAGCGCGATGGACAGCCCGATGCGCAGGGTCAGCGCCCGCACCGTCCGCTCGCCGGCACCCCGGTCGCGGTAAAGATAGAAGAGCCCGGAGAACAGGCTGCCGACGATGGCCAACAACAGCAAAACAACCAGCAGCTTGAGCATAGACGACGCCTCCGCAGGGATTTCCGTGGCCCAGTATGCGCGCCGGCCGGGCGGCGCGGCAAGGGCCAGCCGCAAGCAGGCGGCGATCCTTGGCGCCCTGGTGCTGGCGGTACTGCTACCGACCTTCATCTCGCTCGGCCTCTGGCAGTGGCGCAAGGCCGAGACGAAAACCGCGCTGCAAATCGAACTCGACACCCGCAGCCACGATGCCGCCATCGCCATGCCAACCACGCTGGCCGATGTTGATTCCCTGCGCCATCACCGGGTCATCCTGCGCGGCACCTACGATGCCGCCCACCAGGTGCTGATCGACAACCGCCTGCATCAGGAACAGGCCGGCTATCACGTCATCACACCCCTGCAACTGGCCGGATCGAACATGCACGTGCTGGTCAATCGCGGCTGGCTGCCCGCCCCGGCCGATCATCAACAGCAGCCGATGGCCGAGGTGCCGGCCGGTGAAATCGAACTAAGCGGCATCGCAGTGCTGCCCACCCAGCGCTTCTTCAACCTGGCTGCACAGCCGACCAGCGGCTGGGCGCCAGTCTGGCAGAACCTCGACATCGAACGCTTCCGCTCGGCCGTGCCCTATCCCCTGCAAGGCCTGATCATCCAGCTTGATCCGACGACGCCGGGCGGCTATGTGCGCGACTGGCCACGCCCCGACGAGCGGGCCGACCGCCACCGCAGCTATGCCCTGCAATGGTTCGGCTTCGCCATCGCCAGCCTCGGCATCTGGGGCTATTTTCTGATCCGCCGGCCATGAACAGCGTCGCCATTGATCCGCTCCCCAACCAGCGCCAGGGCCGGCTCATGCTGGCGCTGATCGTCGGCTTGCTGGCCTTGCCCTTCATCATCGGTGCCGGCCTTTACTTCGGTGGCTGGCATCCGTCCCGGATTGGGCATCACGGCCACCTACTCAATCCTCCCCGGCCACTGCCGGAGCCAATCCTACGGTCAACCGGAAAAAATGCCGAAAAATGGAAACTGGTGCTCCATATCAGCGGCCCGTGCACCGCCGAATGCACGAGCCGTCTAGACGAAATGCGCCGCATCCACGTCGCCCTCTACAAAAACATGAGCCGCCTGAGCCGCGCCGTGCTGACCGACCAGCCCGACGATCCAGCCCTGCTCGCCCTGCACGCCAACCAACCCGACCTAATGCTGTTGACCACCCCGCCCGATGCACCACTGGCCGGGATCACCGACCCCGTGTTGCTGGTCGATCCGCAGGGACTCGTGATAATGACCTACCCCCCCGACGCCAGCCCGCAAGGCATGCGCGCCGACCTCGACCGCCTGCTCAAATACGCCTGGACCGGCTAGGAGAACCGCCATGCACACCGCGACAGCCCCCACCCTGAGCCTCAGCCAGCGCCTGGCCGCCTTCAGCCACCTGTGCAAACCCCGGGTCAACAGCCTGATCGTATTCACCGCGATGATCGGCATGTGCCTGGCAACGCCGGATTTCCCGCCGCTGTTGCGCTTCACGGTCGCCTCGCTCGGCATTGCCCTGGTTTCCTTCGCTGCCGCCGCCCTGAACTGCCTGGTCGAACGCACCGTCGATGCCAAGATGGCCCGCACCAGCTGGCGCGCCACAGCCCGCGGCGACATCTCGCCGCTCGAAACGATCACCCTGGCCACCGCCCTCGGCGCCGCTGGCCTGTGGTTGCTTCACAACTTCATCAACGACCTGACCATGTGGCTGACGCTGGCCACCTTCGTCGGCTACACCGTCATCTACACCCTGATTCTCAAGCCGGCGACGCCGATGAACATCGTCATCGGCGGTGCTTCCGGCGCCATGCCGCCGCTGCTCGGGTGGACGGCGATGACCGGCCATGTTTCGGCCGAACCGCTGGTCCTCTTCCTCATCATCTTCCTATGGACCCCGCCTCATTTCTGGGCCCTGGCCTGCTACCGGCGCGACGACTACGCCCGCTCCGGCCTGCCCATGCTGCCGGTCACCCACGGCATCGCCTTCACCTGCCAGCATATCCTCTGGTACACCGTGATGCTCGCCGCCGCCAGCCTGATCCCGGTCTCGCTCGGCATGAGCGGCACGTTCTACCTGATCGCCATCAGCCTGCTCGACCTCATCTTCCTCGGCTACGCCATCGCCCTCTGCCGCAATTACAGCGACGCCCTGGCCCGGCGCACCTTCCGCTACTCCATCCTCTACCTGACCCTGCTCTTCGCCGCCCTCTTCATCGACCGCCTGTTCTGAGCCGCCCGCCGTGCCCCTGACTCGCCTCTACCGTCGCCTGCTGCTCGTCGCCACCCTGCTCGCCTTCGCCGTCATCGCCCTCGGCGCCTACGTCCGCCTCTCCGACGCCGGCCTCGGCTGCCCCGACTGGCCGGGCTGCTACGGCCACTGGCTGGGCGTTCCCGAAGCCCAGCACGAACAGCAGGCGGCCGCGCAAGCCTATCCAGACCGCCCACTCGACACCGGCAAAGCCTGGAAGGAAATGCTCCACCGCTACTTGGCTGGCACCCTGGGCCTGCTCATCCTGGCGCTTTGCATCCTCGCCTGGCGCAAGGAATCCCGCCGCCGCCAGTCGCCCGCCCTACCGACCGCACTGCTCGGCATCGTCGGCCTGCAGGCAGCGCTCGGCATGTGGACCGTGACGCTATTGCTCAAACCCGTCATCGTCACCCTGCACCTGATCGGCGGCATGACGACGCTCTCCATCCTCGTCGGCATGGCCATCGCCGGACGCAGCGCAATACCGGACCACGCCATTGGTCCCGGCGCACGCCGGCTCGCTTTCGCAGCGTTGCTCGCCATCGTCATCCAGATCGCCCTCGGCGGCTGGGTCAGCAGCAACTACGCCGCCCTCGCCTGCCCCGACTTCCCGACCTGTCAGGGACTATGGCAGCCCGAAACGGATTTCGTCCACGCCTTCAGCCTGCACCGTGAATTGGGTCAGACCGCCGACGGCCAGTCGCTGCCGTTGGCCGCCCTGACGGCGATCCACTGGAGCCACCGCATCGGCGCCCTCGCTGTTGCGCTGATCAGCGCCCTGCTCGCCATCGCCCTGTTCAAAACCGGCCAACGTCGCTGGCAAGCCTGGGGCGGATTACTGGCCACCCTGCTGCTCGCCCAGATCGGCTTGGGCGTAGCCAACGTCGTCCTCGGCCTGCCCCTCGCCATCGCCGTCGCCCACAACCTCGGCGCCGCCCTGCTACTCACCGCAACACTGGCGCTCAATCTCCGGATGTACCGCCGGCGAGCCGAAAATCCAGCAGCATCACCAATCCACGGAACGCCAAGCCCGCAATCCTGAGGTCGGGAAATTCGTTTTCAGGCAAATTTTCCGGTTGACCGTAGCTAACGCAGCACTACCCCGCTCGCCACCAGTTCTGAACGGCGCTTTTCCGTGGCCTTCCAGAAATCGGGCGGATTGTCGCGGGCGTCGATGGCGTAGGGGTCGCCGGGGTCGATCTGGCACTCTTCTTCTATCCGCTTTGACCAGCGCGGGATGTCGCTGCTCCGCATGGCGAGATAGCGGCCGAGGGCTTCGGGAATGAGCAGAATGCCAGCGATGTAGATCCAGACAGGATAGGAGTCATCGATCATGGTCACTTGATATCCGAAGCGGAAGGTTTCGCGATGATCGGCAATCGGCAGACAGACCGATGTGTGGTCGAAGATTTCCTCAACACCATCTTCCATGTAGCGGCGCATGTATTCCCAATGGCGCTTGAGCAAATCCTGCTGAGCACTGACGATTGAAAACGGCAACGTCGCCCGTACCGTCTGCCCGTCTTCATCAAGGACATGACCGAGGATTTCCCATTGGGTGATCCGCATCGGCGTATGAAGACACCTTTCCAGCACAAAGACCATCCGATGGCATACAGCTTTCGGAGTTTGCGGTTCAAGCGAATCGGGTAGTGGGTCAGGCGGAAGCACTCCCTGAGGAAGGTCCAGACTGCCAAGATAATTCCGGGGGAAGCAATTAAAGCCAACACTCCAAAAAGAACCCAGCCATTAAAGTCATTGTCGTATTGAATCGGTTCAAATAGGTTTTGAAAGGCGATCGCCAAAAGGAAAGACAATGGAATGATTGTGATAACAAACATCACCACCGTCAGAAACCCCTTGCCCTCATAAAACTTCCCCACCATTTCCAGATAGGTGCTGTTCAGGCGAACGGTACTCAAATAGGGTGTCGGCAGAACATCCAGCCGCTCCTTGTGTTTCAGGCAGCCATGCCGCTCCTCAAAGCGCAACGGGCGGTCGACCTTGTACTTGAAGATCAGCCCGGTGGTTTCCATCACCATATAAATCGCCTCATCCTGCTACTGCCTTGTTCAATTCCCGTTCTTTCAGAGCTTTTCAGAGGTCAAACAGAAGGCCGGCACTTTGAACAGCAGGTTCTCTTCGTTATAAGGCGGAAGCCATCCGAACGACGGCTATCGCGCCAGCACCCTGCTCGCCACCAGTTCCGAACGGCGCTTTTCCGTGGCCTTCCAGAAATCAGGCGGATTGTCGCGGGCGTCGATGGCGTAGGGGTCGCCGGGGTCGATCTGGCACTCTTCTTCTATCCGCTTTGACCAGCGCGGGATGTCACTGGTCTGCATGGCGAGATAGCGGCCGAGGGCTTCCACAAAGATCAACGGTGTTGCGATGATGGCCCAGATGAAGAACACGTGGTGATGCATAACCATCCTGTAGCCGAATCCAAAGCTTTCCTTTCCTTCATGCAATGGCAAGCACACGGGCGTGTGATCCATGATTGCCTCCGGCCCTTCCTCCATATACCGGCGCATGTACTCCCAGTGTTGCTTGACGCTGCCCTCATCCGGCCAATAAAAGGAAAGCGGCAACGTTGCTCGTACCGTCTGCCCGTCTTCATCAAGGACATGACCGAGGATTTCCCATTGGGTGATCCGCATCGGCGTATGAAGACACCTTTCCAGCACAAAGACCATCGGAAGCACTCCCTGAGGAAGGTCCAGACATATAGAATCAAACTAGCCAACGCCAGAATAGTACCGAAAAAACCCAACCCCAAAATAATGGGCGCTTCATCCGTGGAAAAGGCACGAACGGTTCCCCAACCGGCCAGAATCGCAAACCCAATACCCATCACTAAACAAACCAACATCACCAACGTCAGAAACCCCTTGCCCTCATAGAACTTCCCCACCATTTCCAGATAGGTACTATTCAGGCGGACGGTGTTCAAATAGGGTGTCGGCAGGACATCCAGTCGCTCCTTCTGTTTCAGACGGCCATGCTTTTCTTCAAAGCGTAACGGGCGGTCGACCTTGTACTTGAAGATCAGCCCGGTGGTTTCCATCACCATATGAATCGCCTCATCCTGCTACTGCCTTGTTCAATTCCCGTTCTTCCAGAGACATTTCGCCGTAGCGTTGCACCTCCAGCCTTCCCCAGAGACAGCGCTCCAGCCAGTCCTGCAGTTTGTCATCCACCAGGTAGGTCATCACGAAGGCCCAGCCGATCAGCAGGAGTGTGAAGATAATGCCAATGCCAATAGCGCTTGAAGCAAGAGCAAAGGTAGCAAGCCCACCGAGCCCCCCCGAAATAGCGAATGCGAACACACCGCTAGGGTTATCCTCTTTTGCCTCTTTAATCGCCCGGCCAATATCAAACAACGACATCACCACAGCCCCGGCAATGCCAATCGAGGTGCCGATAATGCCAACCCACTTGGCAATCGCCCCAACAGCCCCCACTCCTCGTGACAGAAACGGCATCACCAGCCGCTTCACCCCCTGCTCGATGGCAACGCCGGTCGCACCAAGCAGTTGCGCCCCCTGCGCCCAGAGTCGCCGCAGAGTTTCGCCCTGCACGTGTGCCATGGCTTTTTTCTCGTCTTCAATCAGCGACAACCAAGCGGCACGGTTGGCGAGCAGACCGACGATGGCAAAGCCGAAGGGCGCACTATAGCCGACGACACCGCGCACCGAGGTTTCCGCACGGCTCACTTGTTGTTCCCAGCGGCGCATGTTCAGCGCTTCGACCTGCTCCGGCGTCGAGATCGTCCTGACCAGCCATTCCGCACGTTGCTGCGGTTTCAGGTTTGTGGGCATGCCACGCACTTGGTCTGGATTCACCATCAGCAGCCAGTACCTTTTGTCGGCCCCACCCAAGCGTATACCGTGCACCTGCAGCCGCCGCAATTCAGCTGCCACGGCACGGCGCAGGGCCTGCCCGGCCATTGGCTGCCCGTTGGCGCGCACAATCTCGCGAATCAGCGCAGCACGAAAAGCGCGCTTGCTGCCCGTGACTTCCACACGCACGATGGGCTGGCGCGCCGCTACACCGATGGCGACCAGGGTTGCGTAGGCTTTGGGTTGTAGCGCAGCAACCTTCAGTACGCCGGCCAAGCTGCCTGCCAACGCGGCAATGAACCGCCCCAGTACATCCGGTCGCCCCTCGGAGAGCTTTTTGACCGCCTTGTCGAAGCCGTCGATCAGCTTGTCCCAGGCGAGCTGTTCCCAGGTCACACCGTTGCCCATGCCCTTGATTTCATCACCCAGCGTTTTCTGGTTGAAGGTCAGCGCCTTGAACAGCAGGTTGTTGTCGCTGATGGATTGTTCACTCAACCATTTTTCATAGAGTTGCCGGCATGGCTGTTTGTCTTCCGTCGTCAGGATGCACGATGTCATCACTGTTACATAGACAAGGCCGACTTCAATATCCGCCGTATCGAAATTGCACCCCATGTAATGCTTCATCCCGCCGCTCTTCATCCAGGCAACGTGCGCTTTGGCCAGCGGAGCAATATGGCTGGCATCGAATGCCTCGCTATCGGTGCTGAATTTCTGCAGCCAGGCCGAACGTTCTGCTGCCTTGAGCTTTGCTGCGTATTTTTGCCAGCTACCGCTTGCCACGCGCTCCAGTTGCTCAGGGCTGTCCATGTTGCTCAGGGCGCTAGAAGTCGATATTTCGTAGGCCTTGCGCGTTGCGGGGAAGAAGGTGGGGATTCGCGGCCCTTCACGGTACTCTCGCTCATCCATGGCATCATCAAGGCGTTTGCGCTGCGCCCCGTCCTTGATTTGCCCTTCGATTTCATTGAGCCAGCCATTGACGGTAAGGTGATAACGGCGGCGATCCTGATCCAGAAATTCCTCGCCCAGATGTTTCATCAAACCGGCGATATCCATCACGACGCCGGCCGGATCATCCACGGCCACGATGGCGCCCTTGCCTGCCATCATCTGCTCGCAATTCTGGATCAGTGACGGGCCGGCCTGGCTACCCAGTCGCATGGACTTGGGCGCCGGACTGAAATCGAAAGCATTTGGCGGCACCGCCGGCCGGTAATCGGCAACCAGCGAGGCGACCTGGTTGACCTTGGCGCTATGTGGATGCTGGGTGGTAGCCAACCATTTCTTCACGTTGAAGGCACGCATGTGCTGTTTTCGGTAGGCGGTGTCCTGATGGTTCTTCAGTACCTTCGGTGTCCATTCGGCATCGGAAAAGCCCAGCCATACGAGCCCGGCCTGCTTCGGACTGGAAATGGTGATGCAACCGGCTACTGTGGCGCTGGCATTGCGGCTGCACGGCCTGATTTCCGCCGGATTGCCGGTCACCGATGGCGATACCTTGCCGTCGGCGGGTAGGTTGATGGGCATCATGTAGGCGTCCGGACTGACAAAATAGGCCGCCCACGTATTCCGTGCTTCGTCAAAAACGTAAAGGTAGCCGCTGCGCAAGAGTCGCTGCGTATACATGGCGTTTTTTCCTACTGAAACTGGGTTGCTGACGGAAAAATCGCCGCTCACTGGGGCGGCGTTAGCTTTCACCGGCGCAATCGCATAGCGGGTCACCAGCACGGGCAGGCCGCGTTTGTTGCACATAGGGCATTTGGTCTTGCATTCGCTCATGATTGCTTTCCTGACTTATTGATGCGGTTCAGCCTTGCGCTGAGCCTGAAGGTGCCGGTCGATCAATGGTGCGGCATCGGCATAGGTGTTTTCCCCATCCGACAACGAGGAGAGCAGTGTTTGCACGACATCCTGCTCATGGAAATCGTCACCATGAAAAACGGCATGGGTGGCGAAGGCGATTAGGTCCTGATCATGGTTTAGTCCATAACACTTTTCGGCAATTGCCATGGCGGCAAGGATTCGCCGGGCAAGTGCTTCCGGTGCCCCAGCTTCTGCTGTCTTCAGCACGGGCTGGCTCCGCCTTACCTGCGCGAGCGTTTCATTGAGCAGGCCGACCTGATCGAGCCATTGACGTTGCTCGGCACTGACCGACCAACGCCGACTGCCAGCAATTTCCGGGCGTGCAATGTTGCGCAACAGAAGAGGCTCGCAAACCGCCCAATGGGTAATCGGACCGAACAGCGCCCGCCGTTGCGACGGGTCAAAAATCCATTCCAGATGTTGCAATACCCGGGGGTCGTAGTAGCGCAAGAAGACTTTGCCCTGAGGACTGCCCAGAATCAGATGGCTGGTCAAATGCCGGACAATGGGGGACATTTCGAAGGCATCATCGGTATTCAACAGGCAAGAAATCAGATGTTGCCGTTCCCCACGAAAGGCAGACTCCAGGTTTTCCTGCAAAAGGGCGCGCGTCTGGTCCGGAATGCTGCGCAGGCAAACCAGTCCGGGCATCTTGGCAAAATCCCCGGCCAGCAGTTCGGGAACCAGGCGTCTCACATCGAGACCGGAAGGCAATGCATCCTCCGGCAAGGCCCCTAGATCGATGATGGCGTATTGATACTGATCGACGAGCTGCGCACAGCTGTTGACGAACATCTCACGCACCTACCGGCACAGTGGCTCCACCCTGAGCAATGGCTGCCTGATTGTTGGCTGCGCACAGCTTGACCTCCCCAGCCTTCGGCAAACTCACCCCCGCCGCGCTGGCACTCGCCGGCCCCGTCAAATTCTTCTGACTCGCCTTCAACTCCACCTTCCCCGGCGCATGCAGGCTGATATTCCCGCCTTCGATCTTCAGGCTGGCGCCCTGGGCCGTGGCGAGGATGTGGGTCTTGGCGCTGGCGTTGAGGCTGCCGGTGGTGCTGGCGATGGTGACTTTCTTGTCGGCTGCGGCTGTCGTTTTGCCGCTTTGGCTTTGCAGGCTGACTTGGCCGCTGGCGGCGTGGAGGTGGATGCCGGTTTCCTGGTTGGGTTTGTTTTTGTTGTTGGCTTTGCCGGCGGTGAAGATGGCCAGGCCGTCTTTGACGGCGAGGCTGTGGTTGCCTTGGGCGATGAGGTTGGTGTCCTGGGCGGCGATGACCATGTTTTTGCCGGCAACGAGGAGGTGGTCGGCCGGGGTGAGTTGGGCGATGCCGGCCGGGGCGCTGAGTTGCAGGCGGGGTTCGGACCAGGCGGCGACGGTGCCGGTACCGCCCTGGGTAGCTTTGATGTCGCTACCGCCGGCGGCGCTGCCTTGGCCGTGGCTGGCGGTGGCGCTGAGGACTTGGCTGGCGTGGGTGAGGCTCTCGATGGCGGGGAGCTGGTCGGCAGCGGGGTCGCCTTTGAGGCTGGCGTTTTGTTTTTGCGCTAGCTCGGCGAGGCTTTGTGTGAGGCTTTTGGCGTCGTCGGTTTGAGCGATGGCTTCGCGGCTGTCGAGGTGCTGGCCGCTGGCGTTGGGGCGGGCGTCGGCGGTGATCAGGAGGCCGTTGCCGGCGCGTAGCGCGAGGCTGGCCTGGGTGGCGAGTTCGCCGCCGTGGCCGCGGTCGGCTTGGCGGGCGTTGTCGGTTTGTTGTTTGAGGTGGCCGAGTTGGAGGCCGCTTTGGTATTGGGTGGTGGCGAGTTCGATGCGGGCTTCGCCGGGGGTG
>PHCH01000018.1:42084-58426 GCA_002840785.1 Betaproteobacteria bacterium HGW-Betaproteobacteria-4
GTCGATGTTGCCGTTCTGGAAGGCGACGAGGACTTCTTGCCCGGGCCGGGGGATGAGGTGGCCGCCCCAGTTGGCGCCGGCGACGGGGGTCATGACGCGTAGCCAGATGCCGAGGCTGTGGTTGGCCGGGGCGTTGTCGGCGCCGGTCGGGTGGGCGTTGCGGCTGGCGGCGTCGGCGCCGCGTTGCCAGGGGAACTGGACGCGCACGCGCAGGTCGCGGTCGGTGTGGGTGGGTTCGCCGGAGCCAATGACGACGGCGGTGAGGTTGCCGCGGATGGTCGGGCGCGGGTGGATGTGCCGGCCGTGGGCGTCGGCCATGAGGGGGCGCCAGGGGATGGCGGACCGGATGGTAACGAGTTCGTTGCGGTAGAAGAGGTCGTTGCTGCTGTCGCTATCGCTGTCTTCGCCGGCTTCAGCGGTTTTTGATTTTGGGCTTTTTTTCCGGTTGACCGTGGGATTGGCCGCAGGGTCGTTATCGGCGCCAGGGATGGCGGCGCCGAGGTTGTTGCGGGCGCGGTGGGTGATGGCGGTGATGAGGAAGTGGCGTTGCTCGGCTTCATCCCGGTCGTGTTCGGGGTGGTCGGCCAGGGTGAAGGTGGTGCCGGGGGCCGCGCTGCGCACGGTGCCGGCGCCGTTGAATTGTTTCATGCGGGCGTCGATGGCCTGGCGCTGGTTGCCGAGCATGCGTTCGCCGTGGGCGGTGGTTTGCCAGGCGTATTGGCCGGGGTCGTGCCAGGCGACGGTTTTGGGGAGTTGGCCGGAGTCGATGGCGCTGATGCTGCCTTGGCCACGGACGGAGAGGCTGCGGTAGTCCCAACTGGTGGCGTTGGTTTCTGCGGTGTCGATGCGGCGCTGGCCGAGCCATTGGTCTAGGCTGTCCTCGGCGAGCGTGGCGCCGGCCTGGGTGAAGCGGATGCGGGGCTGGGGGTTGGCGGTGAAGGCGCCGTTGTGGTCGGCGATGATCAGGGTGTGTTTGCCCAGGGTGTCGCCTTCTTCGACGGCGTGTTCGAACCAGCAGAAGAGGCCTTCTTCGGCGAGCAGGCGTTTGAGGAAGGAGAGGTCGCTTTCGAGGTATTGCGCGGTCATGCCGCGTTTGGGGTAGATGGCGGGGTCGGTCAGGCGCCATTCCCAGGCGGGGACGAGTTTGCCTTGGCCGGCCCAGTCGGCAAGGAGTTCGTCGACGATCTCGACGACGGTTTTGTCCTGAAAGAAGTAGTTGTCTTGATTGTGGCCAAGGAAGGCGAGCCAGGGTTCAATGATCAGGCGGTAGCGGGCAAAGCCACCGTTGGCGCCTTCCCGGGAAATCTGCGTGATGTGGCCGTGGAACGGTCGGCGGACAGTGCGCGAGGCGGCGGTTTGCAGGTCGAGACGGACCGGCTGGCCGAGCAGTTCGCTGAGCGACTGGTCGGCATTGGCGGAGAGCGCGGTGAGTTCGATGCGATAGCCGGCGTGCTCGCTAACCGGGCCGAGGGCTTCGTCGATGCGCACGCTTTCGGCCAGCAGGGCATCCGGGCCGGCCGGGGTGGTCAGCGTGAGCAGGCGGTCGGTCTGGCGCCAGCCGGCGCCGAGCAGTTGGTCGAGGAGATTACTCAGGTTCGTATTCAGGTTCGAGCGGGTCATGGCGTTGTGGCCGGAATGAAGCGGGTTAATTCAGCGCCCAGAAGCGGACTTCCAGGGGGTGATGGAGTTCGGCGGCACGGCACAGGGGCGAGGCGTTGCGACCGTCGAGCAGGCCGATGCTGCCGCCCTGCGGGCCGCTGCCCTGAATGAAGGCGACGATGCCACGCCGGCCGAAGAGTTGCTGGGCGACGTCGTTCAGGCCTTTATCGAGGGGGATGATTTCGGGTTCGCCAAAGTGGTCGCCCAGCCAGCCGGCCAGGCGGTTGGCGCCGTTGAAGGCGCGGCCGCCTTGCAGGGGACCAGCCAGGATGCGCAGGCCGCCATTGAGCAGGGCGCCGGCCGAGATGAGGGCCAGGCTGGTCAACACGGCGCCGTTGCGGACATGACCGCCGGCCCCGGCCTGCTCTTGCCAGCCGAGGTTGGCAAACAGGGCGTCCTTGTCCTGGCGCTCGAAGCGGCGGTAGGCGTTGGCGAAGAGGCTGTAGCTGAGGTTGAACATGGGGGTCTCCTGCGTGAAGGGGTTTCCGCAAAATCCTTACTTGATGGCGTACTTGAATTCGCCGTTCTTGCCGGCCGTGACCTTAATGCGCTCGATGGCGGCGCCCTCCGCCATGCGGGCGAGCACGGCCTCGGCGATTTCGGGGAGCAGCGTGCCGCCGAGGATGTGATCGACGTTGCGGGCGCCGGAATCGACCTCGGTGCAGCGCGCCAGCACGGCGTCGACGAGTTTGTCGTCCCACAGGAATTCGGCCTTGTGGTTCGCTGCCACGCGGTCGCGGATGCGACCGAGCTTGAGGCTGATGATGCTGATCAGCACCTCGTCCGAGATCGGGTAGTAGGGCACCACTTTCATGCGGCCGAGGAAGGCCGGCTTGAAGGATTTGAAGAGGACGGGACGCAGGGCGTCGGCCAGGGCGTCGGCTTCGGGCAATTCCTCGGCCGGCTTGTTGAGGCAGGCTTGCATGATCTGGGTGGAGCCGACATTGCTGGTCAGGATGATCAGGGTGTTGCGGAAGTCGATCTCGCGGCCTTCGGCGTCGTCGAGCACGCCCTTGTCGAAGACCTGGAAGAAGAGTTCGAGGACGTCCGGGTGGGCCTTTTCGACTTCGTCGAGGAGGACGACGCTGTACGGGTTGCGGCGCACGGCTTCGGTCAGCACCCCGCCTTCGCCGTAACCGACGTAGCCCGGCGGCGAGCCTTTGAGGCCGGAGACGCTGTGCGCTTCCTGGTATTCACTCATGTTAATGGTGACCAGCTTGCGCTCGCCGCCGTAGAGAATGTCAGCCAAGGCGAGCGCCGTTTCGGTCTTGCCGACGCCGGAGGGGCCGACGAACATGAACACGCCCTTGGGTTTGTTCGGGTCCTCAAGGTTGGCACGGGCCGTGCGCACGCGCTGGGCAACGGCTTCCAGGGCGTGATCCTGGCCGATCACCCGTTCCTTGAGCAGCGGCTTGAGATTGAGGACGGTGTTGATTTCGTCCTTGACCATCTTGCCGAGCGGGATGCCGGTCCATGCGGCGATGATTTCGGCGACGACATGGCCATCGACCTGCAGCGGCACCATGGGCGATTCGCCCTGCAACTCGCGCAGGCGGAGCAGCGCCTTGTCGAGTTCGCTGTCGCCGGCCGGGGTGTCGCCGGCCTTTTTGCGTGATTTCGTTTTTGCGGTTTTTTCCGGGTTGACCGTAGGAGTGCTGTTTTCGAGCTCGCCACGCAGGGTCAGGATGCGGCTGACCAGGTTTTTTTCCTCTTCAAAGCGCGTCTTGAAGATGGCGAGGTCGGATTCGATGGCGGCGATCTGCGCCTTGAGTTCGCCGATCCGCGTGTCGTGCCAGGCACCGCTCGCCGCTTCCCGCTCGAGTGCGGCCAGCTCGGCCTGCTCGCGTAGCAGACGCTTGTCGGCTTCGTCGATCAGCGCCGGCGTGGCGCTCTGGCCCAGCGCCACCTTAGCGCAGGCGGTGTCGAGCACGCTGATCGCCTTGTCCGGCAGCTGACGGCCGCTGATGTAGCGGTGCGACAGGCGGACGGCTTCGGTCACCGCTTCGTCCATGACGCGGATGCCGAAATGCTTTTCCATGAGCGGCACCATGCCGCGCAGCATGGCGGCGGCCAGCGGCTCGCTCGGCTCTTCGACCTTGATGACCTGGAAGCGGCGGGCCAGCGCGGCATCCTTCTCGAAGTATTTCTTGTACTCCGCCCAGGTGGTGGCGGCCACGGTACGCAACTCGCCGCGGGCCAGCGCCGGCTTGAGCAGGTTGGCGGCGTCGTTCTGGCCGGACTGGCCGCCAGCGCCGATCATGGTGTGCGCTTCGTCGATGAACAGGATGATCGGCTTGGGACTTTTCTTGACCTCGTCGATGACGTTTTTCAGGCGGTTCTCGAACTCGCCCTTGACGCTCGCCCCGGCCTGGAGCAGGCCCATGTCGAGCGTGTGCAGCTCGACCCCGATGAGCGGCGGCGGCACGTCGTCCTGGGCAATGCGCAGGGCCAGCCCCTCGACCACGGCCGTCTTGCCGACGCCGGCCTCGCCGGTCAGGATCGGGTTGTTCTGGCGGCGGCGCATCAGGATGTCGATGGCCTGGCGGATTTCGGCATCGCGGCCGATCACCGGGTCCACCTTGCCGTCGCGGGCGCGCTGCGTCAGGTTGGTGGTGAATTGATCGAGCGCCGGCGTCTTGCCGCCCTGCGGCGCGGCAACATCGCCCTCCTCGCCAGCCTCGGCCGCATTGCCCTCGCCCAGCCCGAGCACTTCAGCCGCTTCGGCCGAGCCTTCGGTCATCTTGTCGAAATTGTGCTTGAGCTCGTCGAGCCGCAGCTTGGCCAGCAGCTTGGCACCGCGCGTGGCAAGTTGCGCCAGGTCCGGCTCGGTGAGCAGCGCGAGCAGCAGGTGGCCGGAGCGGATGCGCGGCAGGCGGGCATCGAGCGAGGCGATCAGCCAGGCCTGCTCAAGCAGCTTGAGAATGTGCGTGGAAAACACCGGCGTCCGGGTGTTGCCGGTCTTGAAGCGGTCGACCTCCTGACTCAGTTCGCGCTCCAGACCAGTCGGGCTGATGCCACAACGCTTTGCGATGACCAGCAGGTCGGTGCCCGGATTTTCCAGTATCGCCAGCAACAGATGCTCGAGATCCACCTCGTAATTGCCGCGTGACATGCACAGACTGGCGGCGCGTTCGGCGGCCTGGCGGCAGGTCGTGTTGAGTTTGCTGATCAGGGTCTTCAGAGAGGTGCTCATTGCAGATTCGATTTAGTGGATGAATTGGGTGAGATAACTGGCGTCGGCCCGGTCCCGGCGTTCCGGGGCGGTCAGCATGATGGCGTCGAAGCCCAGCCGACAGCCCTGACCGAGCACGGCCGGCCGGACATCGGCGGCACGCAGGATGGGGCGGATTTCGTATTCGAACTGGGCACCGGTGGCCAGCGACAATATTTTTTCGAGGGCAGCGGCCAGCTCGCCTTTGGGCAGGAAGGCGACGTAGCGCGCATGGCGCAAAGGGCCGATGTGGATGCGCAGGCGCAAGTTGCGTTGCCAGATGCGCTCCCCGGCCAGGGCATTGACGCCGAGCGCGGCATTCCGGCCACCCAGCGTCGACCGCTGTTCGGTGGGCACGACGTACCAGTGGCCGACAAACTGCTCGACCACGACTGGTTCGCCGAAATAGCCGGCCAGTACGCGTTGCAGCGCTTCGGCCGAGACCGGACGCTGGCGAAAGAGTCCGACAAAATAGGCAATCGATTCGTCGTCGATGGCCCCCGGTCCGCTGCCGAGGCGCTGCCGCAAGGGCTCGAAGCCGACCCCGCCGAGCGCCAGAATGATCGGCAAAAAGCGGTTCTGGCGATCCGTTTCGTAGTTGATGGCCAGCCGGTATTTTTTCCAGGCACGGTAGAAATGGCCGACCGCCCGGTTGGTAAACAGGTCGAGAAAGGCGTGCCCGGAATCATCGCGCTTGAAACGCGCCTGGGCGATAACCTGCTCGGTGTAATGAATAGGTAAGGTGCCGTTGACGCCGAGCATGCCCATGAAACTGGGCGTGATATCGACCCGCTCCAGCTCGCCGGTGTCGAGGCCAGCCTCGTCCTGGCTGTAGCTCGGGCGGATGGCATCGACCTGAGCGGGCGCAAACCCGAGACGCACCGAATTGCGAAAACGCACCTTTTCACTAACGACATCGCCGCCGCGCCCGGCTTGACGAAACATCCGTTCGTACAGGCGAACGAGCTGAAAGAACTCGTAACGCTCGGGCTCCTGCAGCGTGTGCTCGCTCAGAGCAGGATCGAGTCGCCGTTGCGGGGTGCGCATCGGATCAATTCCTCTCCTGTCCGGTGGGACAACACGACCAACTGCCGGCGAAGCTCGTTTCGTCAAGCGTCAACCGAACCTCGACGCCACGCACGAAACAGGCGAAAGGCTTGCCGGACATCCAGACGGTCTTGTCCACCTGGGTCATTTCGCGCAAGCCTTCGATCTGGCGCCGGTTGCTGGCGCTGCGCGGCAGGTCGTACAAGGCCAGCATTTCCTGGAAGGCGCCCAACCCGCTGCCACTCAGCGACAAATGGTTGAGCGACAAATGCGAAATGATCCGCCATTGCCCGTCCCGACGGTGATCGAAGCGGCACGGCTGGCTCGGTTTGCGCAGCAGCTTGATCGAACGCACGCTCGATCCGCCTTCGAGAAACAGGTCGCCGGACGCCAAGCCGACCGACATCAGGGTCGGCAGATCGCGGTTGGTGCAGGTCAGTTTCAGGCTCAGCACATCGGTTTTGGGCTGAACCGGATCGAAATCGGCATCGACGATGGACAGCGAGGTCTCGTAGCCCGGACTCGTTTCAGCCAGCATCGGATCGCGCTGGGCGTACCAGTAATAACCGTTGCGCTCGGGCGTTTCGCCATGGCGCAACGAAAAGAACGGCCGAAACTCGGTAATCGACTCGCCCTGCGGCGTCTGCCGAACCCGGCGCACCGAATCGATGGCATAAACGTCGTAGGCGTAGGCGCGCCGGGCATCGGCGACAACCGGATAACTGACGTCACGGTTGGTGATGCGGATGGGATCGCCGCGCTGGGCAAACAGATTGACCACCGGTACGCAACCCAGACGCAGATTCTGACTGGTCAGGGTCTGCAGCAGGCGAGACATGTCGCTATCGGCCCGCAAATCGCCCAGCGCGAGATGAAGAACAACCCTCCCTTCACTGTGCAGTGAAGATGGAAGCGCAGCGATGTTGATGTCGAAGAAATTGAATTTCTCCGGGAAACAGAAATACTCGGTCAGATAGCGATAGGCACCGTGCGCGGTCGACGGCATGTCGATCAGCGCTTCGTCGTCGCCATACCCGACCTCGCCGATCACTTGCTTGTCGGCGATACGCCAGCGGCCATCGGCACCGGCAACGTAGATTTTGAGTGTCCGCAGGAAGAGCGCGTCGCGCAGCGCAGCCGCAACCGACGGCTCGGCGTCAATATAAACGCGGAGACGCTTGAGCTTGCCGATCCCGGCCTCGACCGTGGCCCCGCGCAGATTGATCGACATCGACAGCAAGGCATTGGCCCCGACCGGCAAACGGACTTCGCTCGGTGCCGAGGCAATCGGATCGAATTCGACATCCGCCAGCGCCACCGGTGGCAGTTCCAGATCCCATGCAGTCCTGAATTTGCAAACAGCGCCCTTGATCGGCCGCGACTGAAGTTCGGTGCCGCGCGAAATAACCGGCATCGAGGACAACTCCCCTGCCCCATGGTCGAAGTGAGCGATGGAGCAACTCGGGAAAGGCCGCAAATAGTGCGGATACAGGACATTAAGCAGCGCTTCGGTGAACTGCGGGTAGCTGTCTTCGAGCTTTTTCGAGACGCGCGCCGTCAGCATGGCGAACGACTGGATCATCCGCTCGACGTGCGGATCATCGCAACCTTCACCGGACAACAGGAGTTGCGCCGCCAGCTTCGGGTAGCGCTCGGCAAATTGGCGTGAATGCTGGCGCAAAAACGCCAGCTCCCGCTCGTAATAAGGCAGCAAGTCTTCCAATCAGCTCACCTGTCGCCGATGACGGCTGATTGAATATTGCAGGCTGGTCGGCTGCAACAGTGCATCGAAGCTGACCGGCTCCTGCGCCGGGCGAACGACCAAAACGGCATTGATCGAAAAATAGAGGGCGTTGATGGTCTTGCGATGCAATTCGATTTCCACCTTTACCTCGCGCAAGCGCGGCTCATGGGCCGCAATGGCCGACTCAATAGCGGCGCAGATCCGTTGCCGGTCATGGATGTTCGAGAGACTCAGGCCGGCGAAATCAACCAAGCCAAATCCCGCAACGGAGCGCCCGGACAACGGAAAGTCATCGGCAACCCCATCATCGAGAACGACACGGGTGTTGAGCAGCGCTTCGAGATCGCGCGCCACCGAATCCTTCAATTGTTCCAGCGACAATCGCCGACGCGCAGCGCCCATGGGCTGGTCGTCGAACAACTTGTCGAACAAAGATGGCTCGAAACCCTTGATCATAAAAAACGGCGGAACAAGCGTCCCGCCGTAAACTCCATGTTTCTTTCGATCAGGTGAGGTTCGGCGTGTTCTTGGCCAGATTCCAGGCGCCCTGGATATTGACCTTGCCGGTCTTCGTACCGTCGATATTCAGCTCGTCGTAAGTCCACTTCACGGCGGAATACTTCAGGGAGAAGCTCTCCTTGGGAATACCTTCTTCGTCGACAGCCGGAGAAACCGAAGCGATGATCACGTTCTTCAGTTCGATCTTCAGATATTGGTGACGGTTCTGCGTGGCAGACGGATTACCGGTGTTGTTCTTGCCGCCATAAGCACGGTAGAAATAAATGATCACATCATTGACCACCAGGCCGGACGAACAGGCCTGATAAAGCTTGGGGCTGGAGCCGTCGATGTCCTTGGTGAAGATCATCTCACCATGTTCAACACGCTCGGCGGTATGGCCGCCAGCGGCAGAAGCTGTGGCCGACTTGGGCTGACGGATGGTATGTGACCAGCTGTAAACCTCAACGGTGTCCTTGTGCTTGGCATCGCGGGAATCCCCCTTGATGTCACTGCCTTTGAACTCGACGTATATATCTTTCATCTTCTAGGTTCTCCTTCTTGAGGATGCTATTGAAATTAAGCCTTGCTGGACTGCGGTAGCTCGGCTACCAGACGCAACGACACCGACAGTTCATCCAGCTGGAAATGCGGACGAATGAACGACACAGCACGGTAAACGCCCGGACGCCCCGGAACTTCGCTGACCTCGACCGATGCTTCACGCAACGGAAACTGGGCCTTGGTCTCCTGGGACGCAGAATCGTCTGCCGTTACGTACTGATCAATCCAGCGCTGCAAATGGCTCTGCACGTTGGAGGCGGAGGCGAAGCTTCCGATTTTGTCGCGCATCATGGCCTTCATGTAGTGGGCGATGCGGGAGACTGCGAACATGTACTGCAACTGGGCGGACAACGAAGCATTGGCATTTGCCGAGTCAGAGTCATATTTCTTCGCCTTCTGGGCTGACTGGGCACCGAAAAATGCGGCGTAGTCGGTGTTCTTGCAATGAACAAGCGGTATGAAGCCGAGGTCGCTCAATTCCTTTTCGCGCCGGTCGGTAATCGCAATCTCCGTCGGACACTTGAGCGCCACTTCGCCATCATCGGTACGGAAAGTATGGGTAGGCAGATCTTCAACCAGCCCCCCCCCCTCGACGCCACGAATCGCCGCACACCAACCGTAATTCTCGAATGCCGCCGTCAGGCGCGCTGCGAGGGCGAACGCCGCGTTGCACCAGAGATACTTGTCGTGATCGGTACCAAAAGCCTTCGGTAACTTCACCGTCGATCGGGTTGTAGGGCAGACGGCCCAGAAATCGCGGCAGGGCCAGGCCAACATAACGTGAATCTTCGGATTCGCGGAAGGATTTCCACTTGGCATACTCGACGGTATCGAAAACCTTGGCCATGTCGCGTGGCTTGCCGAGATCCGTATATTTCTCAAGCCCGAACAGTTGCGGCGCGGCAGCAGAAATGAAGGGGGCGTGGGCGGCGGCGGCGATATGCGACATCTGCTCGACAAAGTACATGTCTTCCGGCTGACGGGAGACATCGTACTGACCGATCAGCGTGCCAAACGGCGCACCGCCAAAGGTACCGAACTCCTCTTCGTAGACCTTTTTGAACAGCGCACTTTGGTCGAAGTCGATTGCCGTTTTGAAATCCTTGACCAAATCACGCTTCGAAGCATTCAGCAGCTTGATTTTCAACTGCTGGCCGGTCGAGGTTTGCTTGCAGAGATAGTGCAAACCGGTCCACGCGCTTTCCAGTGCCTGAAACTCGGGGGCATGCATGACTTCGCTGAGCTGATCCGAAATCAGCCGATCAAGTTCTGCAACCCGGGCATCCAGCGAGGCAGCCAGATTTTCAGAAACGACAACTTCGCCTTCCAGAACCTGACTGACCAGTTCGCTGATGATGTCGCGAGCACGGTTCTTTTCCTGTTCGGATTGGGCAACCTTGCTTTCCGCAATGATCTGATCGAGCAGACCGGATGACTCCTGAAGAGCAGGAGCCTGGATGTTGGCCATAGCAGCAGCGTTGGCGTTCATTGCTGCTCTCCATTGGACGTTTTGCCGCCCAGGCTGTTCAATTGCTCGGTACTGTTCAATACGTCGTTCAACAAATCCTCTAGCTTCTCGTTGCCGGCAAGCTTGTTACGAAGATCAGCAAGCTTGGATCGAGCCTCGAGCAACTTGCGCAAGGGCTCGACTTGCTGGACAACCGACTCGGGCCGGAAATCTTCAAATTTCTTGAATTCGAGATCGATGCCTAGCTCGCCGCCATCCTGCGTCAGGCGGTTCTTGACCCGATAGGCAGCGCGCGGCGCCATGCCTTCGATGACGTCATCGAAATTGTCCATATCGACATTAACGAACTTGCGATCACGAACCTTGCCCTGATCCTGCTTCGTTTGAGCGGCGAAATCGCCCAGCACGCCCACCACAAAAGGAAGCTCCTTAACCTCAATGGCGTCACCAATTTCGACGTCATAGGTCAACTGCACGCGTGGTGGACGCACTTTTTGCAAACGCTTCTGAACACTTTCCTTTTTCGCCACAAAAAACCTCCGGGAGAGAAATCAAACAGTTAGCCGGAGCATCAGCCGAGACCCGATGCTCCTTAACGAATACGAAAATTACTTCAAGGCACCAAACGGATTTCCTGCGCCACCCGATGCGGCCGGTGCGGAGGGGGCTGGTTGCGCGCCATTCGCCGCCGGAGCAACCGGCTTGCGTCGAACGACCTTTCGCTTTTTCTTGCTGTTGTCGACTGGAGGGACCAATACCTCCTCACCGAGGGTTTCACGCATGACCTTCGCCAAGCCAAGCGCGTCGGAATGAGCATCCCCCCTCAGCGCAACGTCATCCTTGAGGTCGTTCAGTGATTTCGCTGCAACGCGCAACCCAGAGACAGCACGAATGGTTTTGGCTTCACGGTCCTCGCCATCACGCTGAATCACCTCTTCGGCAGCCACGATGGCCTGCGCATAGTTCTCGGCACCGAAGTGAACCTTTGCCATCTTCAACCAAGGCTCCTTGCGGCCGGGATTCTTCGCGGCAAGATCGGTCAGGATCTTGACAGCATCATCCTGATTCCCTTTTTCCAGCAACGAATCGACACTAAGACTGGATTGCGTCATAAGTTCAGAAAATTCAACCTTAGGTGGCTGAACATCCTGGTTGGCACACCCGGAAACCATAAGTGAAACGCCCACCAACACGACAACAAAGCAAGATTTATACGACAACATCAACACCCCCAACTATGCCAAACAGCATATAACATGCTATTTGATTTGCCATTAAGAATTGGCGATAGTACATTACTGCCTTCAAATTTATCAACACTGTCATGTAAATACACATGCATTTTTTTGATGTGTTGACATATGTCAACTTAGCAAACATTTAATGACATACGGAATACCGAGAAATCCATCAATACCACTTAAGACAATGGTTTTATGGATATTATTTCCATTTTTTTTAACCGGGTGCGCACATCTTTCAGCCATTCAACTTGCCGGTAGTGCCGTTGGCATGGTTCTCGAAGCAACCGGCGTCACCAAGAAAGAGAACGCCGATCCGAGCAAGATCACGCGCGATCTGAACTTAAGGATTGACACCGGAAATCAGCTGAATCTGACATCAGCCGGAAAGCCCCTGTCACTGGTAGCGAAGATTTACGTTCTCAGGGCTGCTGACAAATACAAGGACATGACTTATCAGCAGATCGCGGCCGGCGAAACAGACAAGGAGACTCTGGGAGAGGAACTGGTTTCGGTGAAGGAGGTTGTCCTGCTACCAGGAAAATCCTATGACATCAAGCTGAAAGTTCCTGGCGACGCGACGACAATCGGGGTCGCCGGCATGTTCCGAGCCCCCTACCAGAACCGCTGGAAACTCGCTTTTGACAACAAGCTATCTTTTGACAACGGCATCACCATCGGCGCTCACGCCTGTGCATTCAACGCCACCAAGGGCGCCCTGGTCGAAGAGATCAGCCCCGAATCTTTCCGCTCGCTAGTCGGCATTCAATGCGACTCGTAACCATGGTCATTTGATGAATACCGCCAAGACACTTTGGGGCGAAGGCCTCTTTCTGCGTCCGCAGCATTTCCAGCAACAGGATTTGCATGCAGACAACATGGCGCGCCGCGCCCAACTGCTGGCCAACCCCTACGCCTGGGGAGTTCGCGACCTCGAAATCGATGTCGACTCCCTCAAGAGCGGCATTCTGCGTTTTAGCCGGGTCACTGCGGTATTTCCGAATGGCGACTACTTCAGCGCCCCGGACACCGACCAACTGCCACTCCCTCTCGCCCTCGACAAGGCGGTTAACGAGGATGGTGCAACAGAATTCTTCCTGGCGCTTAACCACCTGAATCCGCATGGCGGCAATTCTGTCGATTCGGCAACCGATTCGACCCAGGCGCGTTTTCTGATCGTTCCCAAAGCGACTACGGACCTGTTCACCGATGCGGCAGAAGCCGACATCGCCACCTTGAGCCAAATCGCCTATCTCAAATCCGCCAGTGACAATCGCGATCAGTTTCTGACCTTGCCTGTCGTGCGCATTCGACGCACCTCTAGCAACAGCTATGAAATCGACGGCAGTTTCGTTCCGCCTTCGATCAGCTTGCGTGCCGCTCCGACCATCGTTGCCCTCTTGCGTCGCCAGATCGATGCACTGCTGGCCAAGGTCGATGCGCTCTACGGGTTTCACCGCGAACCATCAAAAAACGTCATCGAGTTTCGGTCTGGTGACATTGCCTCATTCTGGTTGCTGCACACCGCCAGCAGCGCGTGTGCGGCGCTGACCCATTTTTTCCGCAACCCGGACAGCTCGCCGGAACGGCTTTTCCAGGAATTGTTGCGGCTGGCTGGCGGATTGATGACCTTTTCCAAGAGCTACACGCTTAACGACCTGCCGGGCTACGACCACCTTTCGCCGGGACCAGGCTTTCTGCGCCTCGAACAGATCTTGCGCGATCTTCTCGATACTGTGATCTCGACCCGTTTCTTCGCCATTTCGCTCAGTCAGCCGAAGCCTGCGTTTTATGCGGGTCACCTTGACTCTGAAAAAATCAACAGCGAAACGGCTTTCTATTTGTCGGTCACGGCTGCGCACCAGCAGTCCGAGATCATCGAATCGGTGCCATTGCGCCTAAAAATCGGGGCGCCAGCCGATGTCGAGAAACTCGTCCTGTCGGCCATGTCCGGCGTTCGCCTGACACATTCATTGCAAGTCCCTGCGGCCATTCCGGTTCGTCCGGGCGCCTGCTATTTCGCCCTGGAAGCACATGGGCCGCTGTATGAGCGAATGCTGAAAGCCCAGTCCATCATGATTTACGCCCCGGAAAGTTATCGGGATCTCTCTCTTGAATTGATTGCCGTCACGCCATGAGCACTGCACCCAGTCTGTTTTCCGTAGCCCCCAGCCAAATTGCCGACGAGTCGGCCTTCGACCGCCCGGCAAGAAGCCTCGTCGACTTGCTGTACGACGGTTTCTACATGCTCATCCTGCTGAAGAACCGAAGCGCGCCCAAGAACCCGGAAGAGTTTTCCAGCAATATTCAAAAGTTCCTCAGCCAGTTCGAGAAGGCCGCTCGAAAGCATCATTTCAGCGCCGAAGACATCTACGATGCCAAGTACGCGTTTTGCGCATCAATCGACGAAGCCGTTCTCTCGTCCCGGATGAACATCCGAGACGCCTGGGAACGCCAACCGCTGCAGCTGATCCTGTTTGGCGACCAATTGGCTGGCGAACATTTCTTCGACCGCCTGGAAACGGCCCGCAATGGTGCTGCCAGCCGGATCAACGCCCTGGAAGTTTTCCACATGTGCCTGCTCCTTGGCTTCAAGGGGCGTTATTTGCTCGAGGGGCCGGAAAAGCTCAAATACTTGACGCAACAACTCGGCGAGCAGATTGCCCACATCAAAGGCAAGGCAGCCCCATTCGCGCCTCACTGGGCGGCACCGGACAGCATCTCGAATGCCATTAACCGGGACATCCCGCTCTGGGTCATCGCCTCCATCCTCGCTTTCATGGGCTTGCTGGCCTACGTTGGCCTCGATTGGCACGCCGGACGATCCGTTGATCGCACCCTGGCACCGTTCAAGAACATCGTTCAACTGGCGCCCCGTGCGCCGACCCTGAACATTTACCTGCCCTGATCGGCGGTCTGCCATGCAATCCCTCCTCGCCTCCCTCTTCACCCAGCACGCCCGTCTTCTCGAGATCAAGACGCCACTGGCCGATACGGCCCTGATGGTCGAACGTTTCCAGGGGCATGAAGGCGTTTCTGAATCTTTTCGATTCGAGATCGACTGCGTGTCGACCAATGCCTATTTCCAGCTCAAGCCGCTGATCGGAGAGGAGGTCACCCTGCGTCTGCTCCAGGCCGATGGCAGCAAGCGCAGCTGGCATGGTTATGTGACCCAGGCCATGCAATTGGGCGCCGATGGCGGACTGGCCCGTTATCGGCTGATTGTCGAATCCTTTCTCGCCTTTCTCGGCCAGCGCCGGGATTGTTATCTCTTCCAGAACAAGACGGTGGTCGACATCATCGGCCAGATTTTGACGGACTATCCCGAGGCGAACTGGAAGAACGGCATTACCCAATCCTTGCGCACTTACAGCATCGCCACCCAGTACCGCGAGACCGATCTTGACTTCATCCGCCGTCTGCTGGCCGAAGAAGGCTTGTCCTTCCGTTTCGAGCATGACCAATCGGCCTCGGCCGGCGATGATGTACAGCATGCCCGGCATCAATTGATCCTCTTCGACCGGCTGACCGAACTGCCGGCCGGGGCTCAGCCCACGCTCCGTTTTCATCGGGCCAATGCGACGGAAGCTTCCGATACAGTCCAGGCTTGGCATGAGGTTCATTCGGTCTTGCCCAATGCCGTTGCGCTGGCCGGGTGGGATTACAAGACGCTGGTCGCTACCGGGGCTGAGGCGAGCAGTCGCTTGCAGGCGCCGGATGTGCCCCGCCTGGAAATCCACGATGCAGCCCGGCCGTATCGTTTCGAGAGTGACGAGGCGGCCCGCTTGCGGACCGATCTGGCGCTGGCTGCCTACGAGGGGGCTTATCGGCGCTTTGGCGGGGAGAGTACGGTGCGCCAGTTGGCTGAAGGCACGGTCGTCTCACTGAGTCAGCATGGTAGTTATCTGGGCGATGAGGCCCGTTTCAGTATCGTTTCGGTTGATCATCACGGGGCCAATAATCTCGGGGCGCAGGCTGCGGCATTATTGGGTCTGGCCGAGGCTGAGGCGGGGAGTTATCGCAACACGTGTTTTGCTCAGCCGGCGGCTTTGCCGCAGGTGCCGCATTTGTTACCGAAGCCACCGGCCCGGCCGCAGGTGGCTTTGGTGGTGGGTTTGCCGGATGGTGTGCTGACGACGGAACGTGATCACCGGATCAAGATCCAGTTTCCCTGGCAGCGCGGTGCGGTGCCGACAGTCGGCGGACTTGCCGAATCCGGCCCGGCCGGACGTAATACGGGCAAGGCCGGCAATGCGCCGGGGAATGATCAGTCGGGGACGTGGGTCCGGGTCGCGGAATGGCAGGCCGGGCCGAATTGGGGGAGTCATTTTCTGCCGCGCATCGGTACCGAGGTGCTGGTCGATTTTGTCGATGGTGATATCGATCGGCCGGTGATCGTCGGCCAGAGTTACAACGGCGCGGATCTGCCGCCTTTCTCGGCCGGTCATGAGGCGTCGGCGAATCATCCCGGGGTGTTGTCGGGGTGGATGAGTCATAACCATGAGGCGGGGTTCAACCAGTGGGTGGTCGATGATGCGCCGGGGCAGTTGCGTAGCCGTCTGGCGAGTTCGGAGAATGCCAGTCAGTTGACTCTGGGCCATCTGATTCATCAGGCACCGGATTCGGCTACCCGGGGGGCCTGGCGCGGTAGCGGTTTCGAGTTGCGGACCGATGGCTGGCTGGCGGTGCGGGCCGGGGAAGGATTGTTGATGTCGGCGACGGCCCGACCAAACGGACAGAGTACGCAGATGGATGTGGCAGAGGCAGTCAGCCAGCTCCATGCCGCTGAGGAAACGGCCAAGGCGCTGTCGGATGCGGCCAGCCAGCAGCAGGCTTTGCCTTTGCAGGCGAATTCGGCCCTGGCTGAGTTGATTGCTACGGTCGACCCGAAAAAAGACGGGAAATTCGAA